>SABI01000071.1 GCA_009929055.1 Spirochaetia bacterium
GGTAAGATTGGTATAATTATTGAAACTGGAGATGTGAGAGAAGTGTTTCACTATTCACTTCATTTAGCTTTCGGGTGTGATGCTCTGTGTCCTTATATAGCTTTTGCAACAGTTAGAGAGCTTGCAGAAAAGGGCTTGCTAGAGAATCTTTCTCCAGAATCTGCGGCAGATAACTATGTAAATGCAGTTAAAAAAGGATTACTAAAAACTTTTTCTCGAATGGGAATATCTACACTTCATAGTTTTTTTAATACTCAAATCTTTGAAGCGGTAGGATTGGGTGATGAGTTAATCGACAATTATTTTAAGGGAACTATCTCTCGCATAGGTGGAATTGGATTAGACGAACTTACGTGGGATATTATAGAACGTTATGAAAGAGCCTATCCTGAAAATGGGACAAAAGCAAAACTGAGAAATCCAGGAGGACTCTATCGTTATAGAAACAAAAGTGAACCTCACTACTGGTCCCCTGAAGCAATAAGCTTGATCCAATCCTCAACCCGTCAAAAAAGTTATTCTTTGTTTAAACAATTTACTTCTCTCATGGATTCTTCCTATAGGAAGAATGGTGAAATTAGGGGGTTCCTTGATTTCAAAGAAAGCTCTCCTATCCCAATAGATGAAGTTGAACCAATCGAACAGATAACAAAAAGATTTGTATCAGCTGCAATGTCGATTGGTTCAATAGGGAAGGAAGTTCATGAAACAGTTGCTATTGCAATGAATAGACTTCATGCAAAGAGTAATAGTGGAGAGGGAGGAGAAGATCCTGTTCGTATTCAACCGCTTGAAAACGGGGATTCAATGCGCTCTCGTATTAAACAAATTGCTTCTGGTCGTTTTGGTGTAACAACTGAATATATTATGAGTGCAGACGAGCTTCAAATAAAAATGGCTCAAGGGGCAAAACCAGGAGAAGGGGGACAACTCCCTGGGAACAAGGTAACAGACTATATTGCCTCAATTCGGCATACAACTGTAGGGGTAACTCTTATATCCCCTCCACCGCATCATGATATCTATTCAATTGAAGATCTTGCTCAACTTATTTATGACTTAAGAACAGTAAATCCTGAAGCAGAAGTTTCAGTAAAATTAGTAAGTGAAGCTGGGGTTGGAACCATTGCTAGTGGTGTGGTAAAAGCAAAAGCAGACAGAGTGATTATCTCTGGTCAAAACGGTGGTACTGGAGCTTCTCCCCTTACAGCCATTCTTCATACAGGTCTCCCTTGGGAATTAGGTCTTGCCGAAACTCAACAAGCTCTCGTTATTAATAAACTACGGTCCCAAATTATTGTTCAAACTGATGGACATCTTAAAACAGGAAAAGATCTTGCAATAGCAGCTTTATTAGGGGCTGAAGAATTTGGGTTTGGAACATCTCTTCTTATCTCTCTAGGGTGTATTATGATGAGGAAATGCCATCTTAACACTTGCCCATTTGGTGTTGCTACACAAGACCCTGAATTAAGAAAACTCTTTAGAGGAAAAGCAGAATTTGTTATTAATTTCTTACAATTTGTAGCACAAGAATTAAGAGAGTATATGGCCTATCTTGGGTTTCGAACGGTAGAGGAGATGGTAGGACGCGTAGATAAGTTAAAATATGTCCCTTCTATCGACAAAAAGAAAGCATCTGGGGTGAAATTAGATGCAATTCTTGTCTCTGATCACCTCTGCAAAGAGAATCCTCTTCATTTCGTTGCCCGAGGTGAAAGACCTGGAATTTCACGCTTCGATAAGGAAATAGAGAAAAAACTCTTACCATTTTGGCAACAACAAAAACCGATCACTTTTAATCTCCCTATTAATAATAGAGATAGAGCAATAGGGGCGGCTTTGAGTGGTAAGATTACTAAGGCTTTTGGTCCTAAAGGAATCAAAGAGAATTCTCTATTTTTCAATTTAACAGGAGCGGCAGGTCAAAGTTTCGGAGCGTTCCTTGCTCAAGGTATTACCCTTAACCTAAGTGGAGAAGCAAATGATTATCTAGGTAAAGGAATGAGTGGAGGGGTAATAGTTCTTACTCCCCCAAAGAACTCAAAGATTAGACCTGAAAGAAATATTATCTGTGGAAACGTTGTAATGTATGGAGCTACTGGGGGTAAGACTTACATCAATGGAATGGCTGGAGAGAGATTCTGTGTTCGTAATAGTGGAGCTACTGCTGTAGTAGAGGGAATAGGGGATCATGGATGTGAGTATATGACTGGAGGGACAGTTGTTGTTCTTGGAGAGACTGGGAAGAACTTTGCTGCAGGAATGAGTGGAGGGATAGCATATGTATATGATCCTTCGGAATTATTTGATTCAAAATGTAATCTAGATATGGTTGAGCTTGAGGGGGTATGGGATGTAAGTGATCAACAGATTCTTAAAGATCTAATTCACAATCATTTTACCCTAACCAAAAGTCATGTTGCTCAGCATATTCTCGAAAATTGGGAAGTTCAGTACCCTCAGTTTGTTAAAGTGGTTCCAATAGAATATCGAAAAGTGCTTGAAAGGATGCAACTCAACGAGAGTCGTGATGATGAGACAATGAGTGTTACTGAGGAGGTGTATCATGCCTAAATTAGATGGTTTTCTTGCTGTTAAACGAAAAGATCCAGGCTATAGAGCAGTAGAAGAGAGAGTCCTTGATTTTAATCGAGTTGAATTGATGCTAAGTGAAGAAGAAGTTGTCGAACAAGCAACACGATGTATGGATTGTGGAGTCCCTTTTTGCCATATACATGGCTGCCCGTTAGGGAACAGGATCCCTGACTATGCAGATCTAATTGCAAACAACCAATGGAAGGAAGCGCTTTTACTCTTAGAATCAACAAATAACTTTCCTGAAATCACAGGAAGAATTTGCCCTGCTCCATGTGAGACTTCCTGTACCCTTGCCCCTGACTTTTTAGCAACGGCATGTGAGCAAATTGAACTACAAATAGCTGAAAGAGGATGGAAAGAAGGGTGGGTGTTACCAGAGATTGCCCTAGTTAAAACAGGAAAGCGAGTAGCTGTTGTTGGCTCGGGGCCTACAGGATTAGCAGCAGCACAGCAACTTATTAGAAAAGGACATGAAGTTATTGTTTTTGAAAAATCTGACCGCCTTGGTGGGTTGCTTACTTATGGAATTCCTAACTTTAAACTTGAAAAAGAAGTCATTGAGAGAAGAATGAATCAAATGATAATGGAAGGGGTGGTTTTTGAAAAAGAGGTAGAGATTGGCAGAGATCTCTCTGCTCACTATCTCCTTCATAAATTTGATGCAGTTGTGATAGCTAGTGGAACTCCTCTTCCTCGTGATATCACCATTCCTGGAAGGTCTCTTGAAGGAATCCATTTTGCCCTCGATTATCTTACTCAACAGACAAAAATCGTTCTCGGGGATACCATTGATTCTAATGAATACATTGATGCAAAAGGCAAACATGTAATTGTCATTGGTGGGGGAGATACTGGTAGTGATTGCGTTGGATCTGTAATTAGGCGTGGATGTGCTTCTGTTACTCAAGTAGAACTTCTTCCTGCACCCCCTACTGTAAGAAGCAGTAACAATCCATGGCCACAGTGGCCCCTTATTATGCGCAGTTCAAGTAGCCATGAAGAGGGGGTAACCCGGATGTGGAGTATAGGTTCAAAGGAATTCCAAGGAGTGAATGGAAAGGTAAAGAGATTCTCTGGAGTAAGACTCAATTGGAAAGAAAACTCTTTTACCGAAATTCCAGGAAGCGAATTTATCTTAGATGCAGACCTTGTCCTTTTAAGTATGGGATTTATTCCACACAGAGAATCGCCCTTGGTGAAAGAGTTTAATCTTGCTCTTGATTCGAGAGGTTCTATTCAAACCGATGAGAAATATAGAACCTCTGTTGATAAAGTCTTTGCTGCAGGAGATGCAGTAATAGGGGCATCCCTTGTTGTTAAGGCAATTAACCATGGCAGACAGTGCGCCTCTTCTGTTGATAAGTATATAAGAAATGCCCATAGTCTTTAAACTATGAGCATCCTCTTTTATATATTGGTGAATATATTTTATTTAAATAAATAAGTTTACATTACTTCTACTTGCAGCTTCCATGTAGGTAGCAACTCCACCAATTTCTGTTCCTTCAAGGAGTTCCATTGCTGGTATGCCCATAATATCCATAGACATTTGACAAGCAATCATTTTAACCCCAGCAAGGCGGGCTTGAGTATACATACTCTTAAGTTGATCAACGTTCTTTTGCTTCATTCTCTTTTTCATTAATTTGGGACCAATACCAGCAAAGTTAATCTGAGAGAGGGGGAGGTCTTCCATCCCTTTAGGGAGCATTGCTCCAAACATCTTGCCCATGAAATCTTTCTTTACTTTCCCTGTATCTTTAGTCCTTAAGACTGTTAATCCCCAGAATGTAAAGAACATGGTCACTTCTTTTCCGCTCGCAGCAGCTCCATTAGCTAAAACAAAAGAGGCAAGTACTTTATCTAAATCATTACTAAAGACTACAAGAGTAGCTCCTTGAGGGCCAGAAGTAGTTTGACTAGAAGGAGTTGGTGCTCCCCCTTTTTCAATTAATGCTTCAATTTTGCCATCTTTTGATTCAAGAGATCTTAGTTTATTTCCAGTCATATTAGCCCATGATTTTACATCTCTATTAAAGCCAGGGTCAGTTGCGATTATTCTTAATACATCCCCTTGAGTTAATGAGTCCATAGATTTCTTTAAAGATAATATTGGCCCTGGACACTGAAGGCCACAAGCATCAACAAGGGCTATTACATCAGATTGTTTAGCTCTTAGTGACCCATCTTCTTCTAAAGGATTATAGGTATAGAGGGCTACTGGTGCATGTTCAGGGTTCTCTAGGGCAGCTAATTCATTCATTACTGATCGGTAAGTACTATATCCACCAGTAAGATTGTATACATCAGAATATCCTTTCTGTCGAAGCATCCTCTCTGCTAGATACCCCCTTATTCCCACAATACAATAGACTATTATAGGTCGGTCTTTTGGAATTTCATTCAAACGAGTTCGAATTTCTGTATGGGAAATATTAACAGCACCTTCTATTGCACCAAGGTCAAACTCTTCAGCAGTTCTCACATCGATAATAAAGGCATTCTTTTCCTTCATCTCTTTGACTTTGTCCCACGTAATAAGACGAGTCATCCCTTCATCTGCATTCTCTGCAATGAAACCGAGCATGTTAAGGGGATCTTTTGCACTACTAAAGGGGGGAGCATATGCTTGTTCAAACTCTGCTAAATCATATATTGTCCCCTCTTTCTTAATAAAAGCAGCGAGAACATCAATACGTTTATCAACTCCATGAAATCCTACTGATTGACCACCATATAATTTGCCACTCTTTTCATCATAGAGAATTTTAACGGCAAGTTGGAGTGAACCTGGATAATATCCAGCATGGCTTCCTGCATGAGTAACTATCTCTTTGTATGGAATTTCAGACATCTTTAGTTGCTTGCCAGTCATACCAGTAGATCCTGCAGTAAGTTGGAAAATCTTTGCTATACTCGTTGCAATAGTTCCTTTATAGGGCTTACATGAGCCATTCACAATTGACTGAGCACATAATCTCGCTTGTTTATTTGCAGGTCCTGCTAGGGGGACAGTAATAGGAAGACGGGTAAAGGGAGAAGGGAATTCTATAGCATCCCCAACTGCTTTAATGTGGGGGTCACTTGTATTAAATTGGTTATCTACAACAATAGCACCACTTTTTCCAAGGGTGAGTCCAGCTGTATGGGCAAGATGGGTGTCAGGTTTAACTCCAATGCTTAGAATAACTATGTCAGTCTCTATTACAGTACCACTTGTAAGGGTGACATTAATACACCCTTTTATCCTTTCAAAGCTCTTTACTCCATCTTTTAGGTACAGAGCTACTCCTTCATCACGAATGTGCTGTTGGACAATAGAAGCCATATCGTAATCAATTACATTCATTACTTGTTCGAGAGCTTCAACTAAGGTTACGTGTAATCCTTTTTCTTTGAGATTCTCTGCCATTTCTAGGCCAATAAATCCCCCTCCAACAACTACAGCTCTTTGAGTTTTACTACTCGCAAGTTTAGCAACAATTGAGTCGATATCAGCAACATTCCTGAGGGAAAATATAGCTTCATCATCAATTCCTGGAATTCTAGGGCGAACAGGAGCGGCTCCAGGAGAGAGGACTAATGTATCGTAGTATTCATCAAACTCTTCTCCTGTTGTAATGTTTTTCACATGAACGAATTTCTTCTCTTTGTTAATAGAAAGTACTTCATGAAACGTATGTACATCTACATTAAACACTTCTTTAAAACGCTGAGGAGTCACTACAAACAATCGAGAGCGTTCAGTAATTGTTCCTCCAGCATAATAGGGAAGTCCACAGTTAGCATAACTAATGTGTTCACCTCTTTCAAACATAATGATGCGTGCATTCTCATCAAGTCTTCTTAGTTTGGCAGCAGTACCAGCTCCACCGGCTACTCCTCCAACAATTACATATGTCTTCATCTATTTTATCTCCTGTTCACTATGGGTTTGTTCTGTTTGTGTTGCTAAATCTATTACATATTGGGGTAATTCTAGGCTAAGAGAGTGTAATTTCTTGTTCATCTCTTTTCCTTTATGTGTGAGTGTAATTGTAATTGCTCTCCTGTCGTCATCGTTTTGTGTTCGATTAATGTATCCATCTTTATAGAGAGAATCGAGTATTCGTGTCATGCGGGATGGGGAGAGGGAGAGTTCTTTCGCAAGGGAAGAGGGGTCACAAAGACCCTTTTCGCTTTGACATATACAAAGAGCTTCATTAAGGGTGAGAGAGGTCTCTTTCTTTATTGAGTCTTCTATTTTTTTTACATCAAGTAAAATTTGTCTTAGGTGGCATAAATCATACAAAATAATATCCTCTTTAGCGATAATAGTTGCGCTTGGCAATTATTGCTATTGGCAATCATATAGAATTAGATATCGAGGGTCAATCATATCGATGAATTTTTATTGATTTCTTTTATTCTACTTTCCTTTGCCATTTAGATATTTCTTAGGTATATTGATATAAACAGAAATAGACTCATTTTTTATGAGTCACAGGAGTGAAAAGATGTTACAAGAATCAGTAGCTACATTATTAAATGAACAAATTAACAAAGAATTTTATTCAGCCTATCTCTACCTTGATTTTGCAAACTATTATGCAAGTGAAGGTTTAGAGGGGTTTGAAAACTGGTTTGTTATCCAAGCCAAAGAAGAGCAAGACCATGCAATGCTTTTTAGACAATACCTACTTAACAATGGGCATAGTGTGAAAATGGGATTAATTAAAGATCCAAGTGCGAGTTATAAAAACCACAAAGAGCCTTTAGTTGCCTCCCTTGAGCATGAAAAGTATATTACAAGCTCAATCAATACAATTTATACTGAAGCTCTTGCTAAAAAAGATTACAGAACTGTCCAATTTCTCGATTGGTTCGTAAAAGAACAAGGGGAAGAAGAGAAGAACGCTGAAGATAATATTCGTCGTTATGAACTCTTTGGAGATGGAAAAGGCCTCTTTATGCTTGATCAAAATTTGAAAGCAAGAGTTTATGCTCCAGCTTCTTTAATCCTTGATTGATTGATTGATTGATAGATTGAAATACAAAGAAAAAGGCCCCGTGTAGTACACGAGGTCTTTTTTAAACAAATAAATTATTGTTAAAACTAGAGAGTTACTTTCCAAAGTCCGTGTAAGTTACAATATTCGTAGACTTCTTTTACTTCTAAGCCTGTAAATACTGCTTGAGGTTTGTCACTTGGGGTAAGATTAACTCGATGAACACCATTAGAAGTAACAGCTGCAATCCATTGGATGTAGTGTTCTTCAGTCATTGGGTGTGCTACTGAACCAACAGTTGCAACTAATTTACCATCTTTCTTCTCTACAACAGGTACATGTTTTTCATTAGCAGCATCAGTAGAATTTGCTTTTAGTTCTACCATAGGTTTTCCACAGCATACTAATTCTCCACCACCGTTATGTATTAGTTCAACAATGTTTCCACACTCTTTACAGCGATAAAATTTTACACTCATATTATTCCTCCTGTGTATAATTTGTTACCTTTATAATAACGTAAACAATAGTAAATTGGAAGAGGGGTTCTATATTTCATTTTATCCCTAAGAAATATACTCGATAAAAACTAAGATTATATAACACTCCTTAAGGGACGATTTCTACAGGAATTTCTAAAAATGCATAGTGATTAACTGAATCAGTAGACCCTTGACCAAGTTGCCCACTAGCGTTACTTCCGGCACCATAGACAGTACCGTCATCATCGATAATCAAAGAATGGCCGCTTCCTAAAGAACAGCTTTCGACTCCTGTTCTCACCTCTAAGGGAGTTACATACGTTTGGCGAATTGTAGCTGTTCCATCACCTAACATCCCATAGGTGTTGTATCCTGCTACAAGGACTTCTCCAGTAGTGGTAATTATCATCGAGACATTTTCTCCCGCTTCTGCTTGTTTTACGTTATCACGAACCTTTGTTGGAGTTGATATAATTTCTGTGTCACTATCGACACTGTTTAGTAGTTGTCCATTTTCTTGCCGTCCAAACGAATAGAGCTCATTGCTATTTGTGATAACAAGTGAATGATTCATCCCTGCTGATACTGAACGCACATCACTTATTCCTGAAACCTGTTGGGGAGTTCTGTCATACGTGTTGCTACTTGAATATGGTCGTCCCAACTTACCGGAAGTACTATCTCCCATGGCATAGAGATTTCCTTCTTTTACATATAAGGTATGTCTTTCTCCAGCAGAGACAGCAGAGACATCTGTATCAATTTGAATGAATTCGTAGGATGCTTCTTCGCTACCATTGCCAAGGATTCCACTAATTCCATTTGACCCAGCAGCCCATAGAACCCCGTTTGTATCGATTGCCATCGTATGATAATACCCACAAGAGACAGAGGCAATCCCTGACTTAACTAAGATTGGAGTAGGAGTACTGATAATTGTATCTTCTAGACCGAGTTTACCTTGTGACTTATCACCTACACCATAGAGATTGCCATTCTCTTTTAATATCATAGCATGATTTTGTCTACTTACTGATATAGCCTTTACATCATCCATAATCTTATGGGTAGAAGATCTTGAGGCAGTTGTTCCATCTCCAAGTTGCCCAGCTCCATTTAATCCTGTTACCCAGAGAGACCCATCATTTTTAAGGATATAACTAAAGCTAGAACCTGCTGCAACAGCTCTTACTGATCCTTCGGGTGTCCAAATTGCATAGAGAGTAATATCTTGATTTCCCATGAGTAGAGTCTCTTCTGCATCATAGGTCTCTCCACTACCATCACTTTTAGTGTTCCAACCAGAAAAGGTGCTTTCAGGTTTTATAAGAGTTCCTGTATCATCTAGTACTGTGATTACATCGTTATGTTCATACTCATTGGTGTCGATAGGTACAGCTCCTCCGGTGCTACCGTTTCCATTGTAAATCACATATTGACCTGTAGTGACTACTGGACATCCGACAAATGTAACAGCAAAAACAATGGTGATAAGAACTTTAAGAATCGATTTCATACGCAAACTCCATTTACATGTATTTAATATTAACCAAGAAAGAGAGGGTTATCATTATATTAAGTGAGTTAACAATACTATCATAATATCAAAATATTACTAGTAAAAATCATAATTTTCCTCGTTAGATGTGACTTAAGTAGTAATATTTATTGATTCTATAAATCTCATAGTTGTTATTTATAACAAAAAATTATCTACATTGCTTTTCTAATAGCAAATAATTCTTACTATTTATTTATTTCTAGAGTTTTTAAATTTAAAAAAAATATTCTGTGTAGAGCAATATGGGCCAATAGTTCTTTAAAGAAAACTCATAACAATAGGGAGAAATTCTTGAATAAAAGATTCCACTTCAAAAGAGAAGTGGGTAGTGAGACCATTAGATTGTATTTTTATTAATATGTAGTATATTCAACATAAGAGAGGATTTTCTGATATGAAATTAAGAAGTATTGAATCTGTTGTGGGTGGAGCAATCAGCTACGATGGAGCTGGAGTTAAACTTGTAAGAATCTTTGGGCATAGCCAAGTTCCTCAATTTGATCCCTTTTTACTTCTCGATGCTTTTGATTCAACTGATAGCAACGATTATGTGAAAGGGTTCCCTTGGCATCCTCATCGGGGGATTCAGACAGTAACCTACCTCATCAAAGGAAACATAGAGCATATGGATTCTTTGGGAAACAAAGGACTCATTAGTGATCTCTCTTGTCAGTGGATGGTTGCAGGTAGTGGTATTATTCATCAAGAGATGCCTCTTGAGAGTAAACACTTATTTGGGACACAATTGTGGATAAATCTCCCTAAAGAGCATAAAATGACTGATCCTAGCTATAACGAAATCTCTAGTGATATGATTAGTGAAGTAAAAGGGGATTATGGAGTTGTGAGGGTAATTAGTGGCAATTACCAAGGACGAACGAGCCCTCTTAAAAGCAACATAGTCCCCACCCTTTATCTTGATGTTTCGCTACATAAGAATCAAAAGTGGTCTATCAAAGTAGATGAAGATCATACAGTCCTTATCTATGTACTCT
>SABI01000395.1 GCA_009929055.1 Spirochaetia bacterium
GACTGTAATCATCAAACGCAATGCTTATGGATTCGGCAAATGTCAACCGCGGTGTTAAATTCAGCAGTTTTTCGTAAAAAATATTACGAATTGTAACCTTAAGCGACGAGGATTATTTTTCTCCTTTATTTGAATTTTCAGCTTGAAACTTATATAAGTCTGAATCTACTAGCCCTTCCTCTTTCTTCTCTTTTAATCTGTATGAATCTCCAAGAATATTTATGACATGTGAGTGGTGTAAAAGCCTATCAAGGATAGCAGTAGTTACTACTTTATCGTTTGCGAATATTCCACTCCACTGACTAAACACAAGGTTTGATGTTACGATTGTTGCACCTCGTTCGTATCTTCGAGATATCACTTGAAAGAAATGATGAGCATCCTCTTTATTCATTGGGAAATAACCTATTTCATCAATAACAAGTAGTGTTGGTGCCATGATTGCTTGTTTAATAAAAGAGTCATATCTTTTCTCTTTTTTAGCATTGCTCATCTGTAAAATAAGGTCAGAGATTGTTATAAATCTAGCTTTCATTCTTTTTTGGACTGCTTGGTATGCCAGTGCAATAGCCAAATGTGTTTTACCAACACCTGATTGGCCAAGAAGAATGATATTCTCCTTGCGTTTCACAAACTCTAGAGTTGACAGTTCTTCTATCTGTCTCCGGTTAACTCCTACAGTGAAGCTAAAATCAAACTTTTCAAGAGTTTTTATAGTTGGGAATCCTGCCATCTTTGTTAATGTAGCACGAGAACGAGAGGCTCTGTTATCTGCTTCAAGTTTTAGCATTTCATACAGATATTCACTATATTTCCAACTCTCTTTAGCAGCACGATTCCCCAATTCATGATACATCTCATCAAACATAGGTAACTGTAACTCTTTACATAAATTTTCTATATTTTCATTTAATGCCATAATAAACTTCCTCCATAAAGAGTGTTATTTGCATATTCAAGAACAGGTACCATAAATGCGACTGCTGGTATAAATTCATCATAGCTTTGTAAATCTCTTGTAGGTATATGGATATTTATTCTATTGGAAGTTTTCCTATCTTGTGTTACACTTTTAGCTGTAGCTTTTATTGGGTGGATACCTTGATAAGGCTTAGGTAGAGGTAGCAACTGCAATTGCTCTTCTGCCAACAGATCAAATGGTCTATACAGAGTTGTTTGGTGTATTCTTGAATTTGCTGTAAAGTCTAGCCAATCCATCACTTCTGCATTTGCATTTTCTAAAGTCATTTTATAACCCATCATAGAGAGTCTTGTTTTAAACATATTGTGAAAACTATATCTGAGATAGTGGTTAAATCTTTCTACTTTACCTTTAGTTTGAGCACGGTAAGGTTTACACACTTTGAGTTTCATACCACAGTGCTTTTGGGCAAAGTCACGAAACTGTTCATTGAATTTATGTTTGCCGAATCCATAAGCATTGCGTTTGATGATTACAGTCTTCATATTATCATAGAGACCTTCTTCTGGAACTCCACCAAAGTAACTAAAGGCATTCATATGACATCGGATAAGTGTTTCTACTTTTTCATTATCAACATACTCGACATACGAAGCTCTTGAATAACCCATGGTAGCTACAAATGCAGATAAGCCCTCTTTAGGGAATTCTACCCAGTCAACTTGCATCTGTTGACCTTTGTTCGTCTCAAATCTAATTAGTGGTTCTTCATCTTTTACTTTACGTCTCAGTTCGTGTCTGAGGATTACATCCTGCATCCATCGAAGAGAGCCGCGATATCCTAATCTTTGTATCTCTTGATAAATAGAAGTTGTAGGAATTGCTACACCTAGCTTATGTGCTTCTTCTAGCATTCTCGCAATGTTTGGTAAGTATGGATCTACTGTTGTATCTACAGCTTCTCGTTTAATGACAGGCACATATCCTTCAGGCATTCACCTCTACAACAGCCAGGGCAACTACCTGCAGATAATTGGCGGAACTTCCGGTGGCGGCGCCAGAGGCTGCATAGAACTGGGAAACGGGAATATACTGTGGACCAACG
>SABI01000396.1 GCA_009929055.1 Spirochaetia bacterium
AATGCATGTCGGGTCTCTAGAGAATCAATAAGAAATTCATCGTCAAAATTTAGCCATATTAACTGGGCACCTATCATGTTAGCTGCACACTCTGCCTCTTTTTTACGAATTTTAGCAATCTCTTCTTTGCCTAGAGTGGAGGAGCCTACATTTCCATTTGTTGCGACACAAAAGAAGAGCTTAGCTCCCATTTGGGCATATCGAAAAGCAGTACCACCACTAAAGGTCTCTATATCATCTGGATGAGCCCCGAAAAACAATACATTCATATTTATCTCCTTAGCTCTTATTCACCTAATAAGTGACTCAATGTGTAGAATTCGAGTGCTTCATAGTCTCTCGCTGCAATAAATTTATCTCGTTTTGCTAGGTCAAAAGAGTCAACTTTCTTTTCAAGTAATTTTACCATTGCCATAGAGTTTTCAATGTGACGATAAGAGACTTCTAATTTTTGAGTTCTCATGGTCTTTACGTCTAAGCCGATAAATTCTCCATTGCTTCCATATCCGTGGCGTTTTAAGACCATTACTTGGTTGAATGCTTGGCGTAGGTTTTCAGCAGCAAAACTCTTATCTTGGTCGTATCTTGCTCCGTTTTGGTCATTAAGGTGTACTCCCCAGAGTTTCTTATTTGCTAAGGCAAAGCCCATTTCAATAGCTGGGTCGAGTCCTGCTAAAATACAGTGGGCACTCTCAATGAGTCCTCCAACTCTATTTGGGTCACTTGTCAAGTTGCTAAGAGCCATGACGTGTCCGATTGTTGGGCAGAAACTTCGGTCGATGGGTTCATTTGGTTTTGGTTCAATTAATACTCTAATAGTTGGATCATACCCAAGAATAGAGTTAATCCCTTCTACTAATTTTTGTGTTCCCCATACTGGGTCTTTACTCTCTTGGCAGAGTGTCCCTTCTCGAGCGAGCCAGAGGACAATTCTATCACATCCTAATTCTCGGGCGATATCAACAGACCTTTGCCCTCTCCAGATTGCAAATTCTCTATCTTCTTTACTGTTAGAGGTAAAACCACCATCAGATGTGTGAGGATCCATCCACAATCTTGGAGCTACAAATTCAGCTTCTAAATTATTACTATCGAGAAATCCTTTTACCTCTTGAGCCCTCTTTTTGATTTGGGCTTCATTTAGGTTGTTCATCTCAGGAACTGCATCATCATCATGAAATTGAACTGCATCCATTCCAAGCTCTTTAAACTTTTTCACTTTATCTTCAAATGAAATTGGTTTTCTAATTCCAGGTCCAAATGCATCTTCACCTTCATGTACGTTCCAAGGTCCTACTGAAAATCTAAATTTTGACATACTCATTTCTCCTCTTGTTAGTATCTATTTTTTATATTGTTTCCCATCTTCTGTTTTCAACGCTCTTCATTACTGAATCTAATATTTTCATCTCCTCATACCCTGTTTCAAATGTTGGGCGCTCAAGGGTAGAGGCAGCTCCTTTATCTTCTTCTATCGCTAGGTAGAAGTCTTGAAATAGGTGCTTTACTGCATCGTGATACCCTAAAGGGTGCCCAGCTGGAAGGGTGGCGTATTTAGCTGCCTCGGGGTACATCAAGCTTGCGTTCTCAAGGAGTTCTTCATTGGGTTTAAAGCGATTGCCTATCCATAAGCGGTTTGAATCTTTATGGTTCCATGCATAGGAGCAATCAGAGCCATATATTTCAAAGGCTGTTTCTGATTTTCTTCCATTACACACTTGGCTTGTGGTAAAACTTCCTGGAATATTTCCTTCTAGGCGGAAGTGGACAGCTGCATACTCTTCAAGGGTACATTCAAAGAGCTCAGAGTCACTCTTCTCTACATGTTGAAATGCTAATACTTGTTCCTTTGGTCTTTTTCTAAAAGGAATAAGGGTAGCAAAGTCTCCCATTACCTCTACAACTTTTAATCCTGTTAGGTATTGGATAAGGTCAAACCAATGGCTTCCTAAGTCTGCCATAACGTTAGAGGTCCCATTTTCTTTTCTCTCTAATCTCCAACTATAATCATCTATTGTAC
>SABI01000072.1 GCA_009929055.1 Spirochaetia bacterium
TCCTCATTAAGAATATATGACCAACTAAGTTTGAGTGGTAAGATCATCGTTGCCCGCGACAAAGCTCATCAACAATTAGTTGCTCTCATTAGTGAAGGAAAAGATATTCCTATTAGTTTAGAAAATCAAACAATATACTACATGGGCCCTGCGAGAAAAGAAGATGGTGCTGTTATTGGTTCCTGTGGCCCCACTACAAGTGCTAGGATGGATCCCTTTACCCCAATTCTCATGGATAATGGCCTTAAAGTGACTATCGGGAAGGGACCAAGAAGTAAACAGGTAATTGAAGCTATTAAAACTCATACAGGACTCTATCTTGTTGCCTTTGGTGGCTGTGGTGCCCTCTATGCAGAATGTGTGAAAAGCACTCGATTAATAGCCTTCGAAGAGTTGGGGCCAGAAGCTATGATAGAGATTACTGTTGAAGACTTTCCTGTTATTGTTGGGATAGACTCAATAGGAAATAGCACTTTCTTGTAACTTTTGGTAGACGTATCGAGAAAATGCTACTACCATCTACTAAGGGTGAGGATAAAGGATTTGCGTAGATGCATGTGTTAGAACCTAAGAAAAGTGTTTTTTCTTTTATCTTGTTAAATGTGTTGATGTTGGTATTCATATCGTGTGGTGCAATCACTACTGCTGATACTAAGAAGGAAGTGGACTCCTCACTTAAAGAGGGTAAAAATCAAGAAGCAACGATTTTAGAAGCTACATCAAAAGAGGTGACTTCTCAACAATCTCCTCTTGAACTTCAGACGCTAAACATCTTTACAAAAAATAGTACTCCAACTACTCTCATTGAAAGATTTAGCTATACCTATGGATATATGCTCATGGATAGTGCTATGAGAGAATTGCCTACCCTTAACCCAGAATACTTTCTCAAAGGGGCGTATGATATAGGAGTCCTTAAGAGTGAACTACTTACGAAGGAAGAGAGAAACTCAGCATTATTCCAATTTCAAGATATGCTCATTAGTGAAGCCGGTGAAAGGGTAAAAGAACTTTCCCAAAAGAATTTAAAAGATGCAGAGAGTTTTTTAGCAGTCAACAGTCAGCGAGAAGGAATTACTACAACTGATAGTGGCCTTCAATACGAAATACTCACTCCTAACGAAGGGCTTTCTCCTACTGAAGATGATGTGGTGAAAGTTAATTATCGTCTTACCTACCTAGATGGACGGGAAGGGGATTCTTCTGTTCCAGGAATTCCAAGTACCTTTAAGATTTCTAAATTAGTCGACGGGTTTAAGGAAGGGTTATACCTTATGACGGAGGGCTCTTCCTATCGCTTCTATGTTCACCCAAAACTTGGATATGGAGAGAGTGGATCGACTAGGATAGAGCCAAACACTCTCCTTATTTTCGATGTAGAACTCGTTGAAATAGTTGATTAATCTATCTTCAGAATTTCTAATAACTCATCGAGTTTTTTAATATGGTAGGTGTAATGTTTCTCTATCGGCTCTTCCATGTTATATCGATCTATCCAACAGCTATCTAAGTGGGCATTTTTTGCCCCTAGGATATCACTAGTGAGACTATCGCCGATTACTAACATATTGGAGATGGGAAGATTGAGAAGACTAAGTTGTTGAGCTGTCTTTTCAAAGAAAAGGGGATCTGGTTTTAATACCCCTAGCTCTTCTCCTATAGCAACGAATGAAAAGAAGTGGCTCGTCCCTGTCGCTTTTACTCTACCCCTTTGAACACTAGCTATCCCATTGGTTATCATAGACATATGGATTCCGTTGTTTTGGATTTTCGTTAGCACTTCAATTGTGTCATCATAGAGATGAAAAGATTGTCCTAGGTGATATAGATACAAAGAAGAGGCCTCTTTTGCTCTAAAATCTACTTTTTGGGAAGCAAAGAATCTTTCAAAACGTTCTGTTTTTAATTTTTCTAAAGTGATTAACCCCAATTCTAGTTCTCGCCATAGTGAATAATTTATCTCATGGTAGGATTCCAACATTGTATTAGTTACTACAAGCTTCGCTTGGGAGAAAAGTTTACTTAGGGCATATTCTTCACATGCCATAAAATCGTAAATAGTGCCATCAGCATCAAATAATAGGTGGTCGTACATAACATTCCTTTACAAATATTCAAAAAAAGGGTAATTTTTAATCTAGTCTAATTACTTAGTACTATAAAAGGGGGATCTATGGCAAGGGAAAAGAAAATGCTCTTTGTTTACGTGTTCTTTGGTGTGGCTCTTATTGCACTTGGAATTTTTATGCTAGTGAGAGAGGATTTGTTTAAACAAATTATTATAATTGCCCTTGGGCTTAGTGCTCTTATGAGTTCAATCGTATCCCTTGTAACCTTAAAGAGGTACCAATTCTCTAAGTTTTCTTTTTCTTCAACTCTCTTTAAAGGGATTACTGGAATAATAATTGGAGTATTGGCAATAGTACTTCCCATAGTTGCAAGTATGAGTGTATGGAATGTGTTAATGTATATCCTCGCTTCTCAGTTCGTTATAGCATCTTTTGTCCTCTTTAGTGATGCTCTTTTCTTACGAAAAACTGAATTTGCTGCCAAACCTCTAGCTATTGAAGGGACTGTCTCTCTCGTGTTTGCTATTTTGTTATTCGTCTTCCCAACAGAAGCTGCTAACTTATTTATTATGTTATTGGCTATTATAGTAATTGTGGTAGGGATAACATTTATCCTTTTAGGATATTTTTATGCGAAAAGGGCGAAGAGAGTAGATATCACCATAGAGGGTGAGGTTGAATGAATTCCCTTTTTCTATTGACACTCATTTCATCCTCATATAGTGTGAATTCATGAAAAACAGATACCACCTTCATCACCATAACTCAATTTCTTGATGCAATGCGTGTGCAGGTAGTATATAACTAATAGGCGCTCCGCATTTTGCGGGGCCTTTTTTTTAAGTAGAGAGGTATAATAGTATGGAAACTCGTTTGAAAATTGCATTACAAAAAAGCGGTCGATTAAGTGAAAAATCTTTAGAATTGATTCGTGAAAGTGGAATTCATTTTAATTCTAATTCTCGTGTACTTAAAGAAGAAGCAGAGAATTTCCCTATTGAATTTCTCTATCTTCGTGATGATGACATTCCATCCTATGTGTATGATGGTGTTGCTGATATTGGAATTGTTGGAAGAAATGAGCATGATGAACAAAACTTCCCCCTCGATATTATACGAGATTTAGGGTTTGCAAAATGTCGATTATCGATTGCAGTTCCATTAGATTTCCAATATACAGATCTTAAAAGTTTAGAAGGGAAGAGAATTGCAACTAGTTACCCTACCATTTTGCAAAAAGCCCTTAAAGAGGCTAATGTTCAAGCAAGAATCTATGAAATTTCAGGTTCTGTTGAAATTACTCCCGCTATTGGGGTCGCTGATGCCATTTGTGACCTTGTAAGTACTGGAGCTACCTTAGCAAGTAATGGGTTAAGAGAAGTTCAATCAATTTATACTTCTACTGCAGTTATGGTAGGCCATCCTCATCTAAGTGATGAGAAAAAGAGTATCCTAAATAGACTATTATTAAGACTCGATGCTGTTATGAAAGCAGCTGATTATAAGTATATAATGTTTAACCTTCCAAAAGAGCACCTTCATGAAGTTGCTTCAATTATTGGGGGAATGAAAAGCCCTACAGTAACACCATTATTAGATGATGATTGGGTTAGTGTACAAACGGTCGTTCATGAAGAGCGATTTTGGGATGCGCTAGAGAAATTAAAAGCATTACAAGCACAAGGAATACTTGTAACTTCAATAGAGAAAATGGCTGATTAAAGGGAAGGGAGTGAGAAATGTTAGAAATTATTTTTTCACCGACAGCAGATGAAGTGAGATCTTCTCTTGTTCGAAGTACACAAAAAACAAGCTTAGAAGTAAAAAAACAGGTTGCTTCTATCCTTGATGAGGTGAGAGTTCGTGGTGATAAAGCATTGTATGAATATACTGCTGCTTACGATGGTGTAACACTCACATCCCTTTTTTGTTCGAAAGAAGAGATCCTAAGAGCCTCTAGCCTCCTGTCAGATGAATTAAAAAAAGCCATTGATGTTGCCTATAAGAATATTGAAACATTCCATGCTTCACAAAAAGTGAATCATCCAACGGTAGAGGTGATGCCAGGGGTTTACTGCTGGCAAAAAAGCCTCCCAATTGAAGTTGTTGGCCTCTATATCCCAGGGGGAACTGCCCCTCTATTTTCTACTTTATTAATGTTAGCTATTCCTGCGAAAATTGCAGGATGTGAACACATAATTGTTGCAACCCCTGTAAGAAAAGATGGATCTGTTGACCCCGCAATTCTTTATGCTGCTCAATTGGTAGGAGTGGATACCATTCTTACTGTTGGAGGAGCACAGGCAATTGCAGCTTTTGCCTATGGAACAGAAAGTGTAATAAAGGTTGATAAAATATTCGGACCTGGAAACACGTATGTAACTGAAGCAAAAAAGCAAGTTACTCAAGAAGGAATTGCCATTGATATGCCAGCTGGACCCTCAGAAGTGATGGTTGTCATAGATGAGTCAACTAATATATCTTCTGCAGCTGCTGATGTGTTAAGCCAGTGTGAACATGGGTATGATAGTCAAGCAGTTCTTGTTATTATTGCCCAAAACAAACAAGAGGGGCAAAGGATAGCAAACAATGTCAAAGAAGAGATAGAAAAACAATTATCTTATCTATCTCGGAAAAAATATATTATAGAATCGTTAGAACACTCATTTATTGTTATTGTCTACTCAATAGAAGAAGCTCTTACTGTAATAAATGGATATGCGAGCGAACACCTTATCTTGAACACTAAAGATTTCTCAGCCCTTGAAGAGGGGACTAAGCATGCTGGATCTGTGTTCTTAGGTTCCTTTTCACCTGAGTCTGCAGGAGACTATGCTTCAGGGACAAATCATACCCTCCCCACAAGTGGATTAGCCCGCTCTTATAGTGGTCTCTCCTTACAAAGTTTTCTTAAAACAGTATCATATCAAAGAATTACCTATGAAGGACTTAAGAAGTTAGGTCCTACTATCATTGAAATGGCCGACTATGAAACACTCGATGCTCATAGCAATGCGGTCAAAGTGAGATTAGCTAAAGAAGAGGAAGAGAGAAGATGAGTGAATATACTATTAAGCAATTGATGAGAAAAAATATTAGCACCCTTGTCCCTTACTCATCTGCCCGTAATGAATTTAGTGGAAAGGGGTCAATATATATTGATGCCAATGAGAACTATAGAGATTTTGTTGGAGAAAAAGGGCTCAATAGATATCCAGATCCACAACATATCGAATTAAAGAGAGAAATCGAAAAAGTGATGGGTTTTTTGCCTCAACAGATAGTTGTTGGAAACGGAAGTGATGAACTTATCGACCTCCTATTTAGAATATTTTGTGTCCCAGGTAAAGATAAAATCTTGATGATGAGCCCCACCTACGGTGCTTACAAAGTATTTGCAGATATTAATGATATAAGTGTCTCCTATTGCCCCCTTAAAGATGATTTTTCAATAGATTTAGAACGTTTAGAAAGTCAATGTCACCTTATAAACACAGGAACAATTGAACATGGAATTCATAAACTCCTATTCATATGTTCTCCAAACAATCCTACAGGAAATAGTTTCCCTCTAGAACAAATTGGAGAAATAGCAAAACGTTTTAGGGGAATAACAGTAATAGACGAAGCCTATGTTGATTTTTCCTCAATAGGTTCAGCAAAAGCTTTATTAGAACAAAATGAGCGAATTGTCATATTAAGAACCTTGAGTAAAGCATATGGACTTGCAAATGTAAGAATTGGGATAGCTATTAGTTCACCCGAAATTATTGAAGCAATGCACCATGTGAAATATCCCTACAATGTGAGTGGAATTCAGCAAGAAGCTGCTATTGGAGCCCTTAGGGCACAGAAAGAAGTAGAGGCTACTATAAAGATAATTCTTAATGAAAGAGAACGTGTTGCTTCAAATTTAAGGAACTTTTCTTTTGTTCAAAAAGTCTTTCCAAGTGACGCTAACTTCTTATTAGTAAGGGTTGATGATCCTACTCTCCTTTACAATATGCTCCTAAAAAAGGGGATAATCATTAGAAATAGATCCTCCTTAAGAGGATGCTATGGGTGTGTAAGGATTACCATTGGTAGCGTCTCGGAAAATAATGCTCTTCTTGAGACTCTTACACAATTAGAGGAGATCTTATGAAAAAGGATGTTGTTCTCATCATTCCTGTGATTGGCCCAATTGTTGAACATATACAGCAGCCAACAACTTGGACTCATGGAGTGTTTCATGCTCTAAGAGCTATTACACAAGAAGGCCTCTATTCAATTATTCTCGTGAGTGAGGAGGGTATTTCTAACAATCAAATAGATTATATTCGACACACATTAGAAGGCGAATCGGTTCATATTGACTCTATCGTCACTTCGATAGACCAATTGGTTATTGATACCATTGATATAGAGTTGTCTGTATCTTTCATTCCTTCAATGCCCATACTATACTACTCATTTACTGATTGGGATAAAGACCTTTCACAGTTCACTTCAACCAAATTTTTACCACAAAGAAAGAGTAGTGTGAAAAGAGTTACAAAAGAGACCTCTATTGAGATGAGTATTAATCTCGATGGATCTGGAAAGAGTATGATTGCCACTCATATTCCTTTTTTTGATCATATGATGGACCAAATA
Source organism: Spirochaetia bacterium (assembly GCA_009929055.1). GTDB lineage: Bacteria > Spirochaetota > Spirochaetia > Sphaerochaetales > Sphaerochaetaceae > SABI01. The sequence goes on from SABI01000072.1 coordinate 6,705, forward strand.
GCGAAACATGGGCGCATAGATATCTCTGTTAGTTGTAATGGGGATGTTGAAGTAGATGAACACCATAGTGTAGAAGATGTTGCAATTGTTTTTGGTGAAGCTCTATTAACTGCATTAGGTGAGAAGAGGGGAATTCGTCGATATGGTCATGCTCGTATTCCAATGGATGATGTATTAGCAGAAGTTGCAATAGACTTCTCAAATCGACCCTATTTTGTGTGGAATGTGGAGTTCCAACGTAACATGGTTGGCTCCTTTCCTACTGAAATGGTTCAACACTTTTTTAAATCTTTTAGTGATGAAGCAAGGTGCAATCTCCATATGAGTGTGACTAAGGGAAATACCCATCACCAAGTTGAAGCGTTATTTAAAGCCTTTGCTCGCTCGATTAGAGAAGCAGTATTTCGTTATCCAGGTATTACAGACCTTCCTAGTACAAAAGGTTCTTTATGAGTGTAGTTATTGTTAAATATAATGCAGGAAATATTCGCTCTGTTCTTTGTGCCCTCAACCGACTCAATATTCAGAGTGAGGTAACTGATGATGTGAAGAAGATGAGAAATGCTTCTCGAGTAATTTTCCCAGGAGTGGGGGAAGCCTCTAGTGCGATGCGTTATTTGAAAGAGAGCCATCTTGATGAAGTTCTTACTACCCTCGAGCAACCTTTTTTAGGAATTTGCCTTGGCTTGCAACTTATGTGTGAAACAAGTGAGGAAAACTCTACCTCATGTTTATCAATATTTAGTACTCCTGTGAAAAAATTCATTCTTCCTGATGGGATAAAAGTTCCTCACATGGGGTGGAATACTATCACTCATAGTGATGATTACCTCTTTAAGGGAGTTCCTCAAGAAAGTTATGCCTATTTTGTTCACTCCTACTATGCAGCTCTCTCAAGTGATACAATTGCATCCTCTACATATGGAGGCCTCTCGTTTAGTGCTTCCCTAAAGAGGGGCAATTACCGCGGAGTTCAATTCCATCCTGAAAAAAGTGGAACTGTTGGGTCTCTTATTCTAGAGAATTTCCTTAAAGGAGAGTGATGATATGCATATTATTCCTGCTATAGATATTATTGATGGCTCTTGTGTTCGTTTAACTGAAGGAAATTATGATGCTAAAACACACTATAGCGATAATCCCCTTGAGATGGCGAAGTCTTTTGAAGATGCTGGATGTAAGTTTCTTCATCTTGTAGACCTAGATGGTGCCCGTAAAGGGAGTATTGTCAATCAGTCCGTAATAGAAAAGATTGCAACACACACTTCCCTCCATATTGATGTTGGTGGGGGGATTCAGAGTAGAATAGATGTAGTAAGAGTCTTTGAGAGCGGGGCACATGAAGTCACCATTGGCTCTCTTGCTGTGAATGATAGAGAATTAACTCAATCTCTTCTTGAAGAATTTGGAAGTGAGAGACTAATCTTAGGGGCAGATTGCAAAGATGGATATATCTCAATTGGGGGGTGGAAGGAGAGGACAAATGTCAGAGTTGAAGATTTTGTCACCTCTTATATTCATTCTGGATTTAGAAAAATTATCTCAACAGATATTTCTAAAGATGGAATGCTCCAAGGGCCCTCTTTTTCTCTCTATAAGAAACTCCTTGGATGTAGTAACACAATTAAAGGGGTGAAGATTGTTGCGAGTGGTGGTGTTTCTTCAATGCAAGATATAAGAGCTCTTAAAGAACTCAACCTTGATGGGGTCATTATTGGAAAAGCCTTATATGAGCATTATATTTCCTTGAATGAATTAACTGAGTACATGAAAAGTGGGGACCCATATGTTAGCTAAACGAATTATTCCTTGCCTAGATGTGAAAAACGGAAGAACTGTAAAAGGGGTAAATTTTATTAACCTTAGAGATGCGGGTGATGCTGTAGAACTTGCGAGAATCTATGCAGAGCAAGGGGCAGATGAACTCACATTCCTAGATATTACAGCAACGATAGAAGAGCGAGGCACCTTTACTTCTCTCGTGAGGCGTATTGCAGATGTAATCGATATCCCATTCACCGTGGGTGGAGGAATTCGGAGTGTAAAGGATGTTGGCGATTTATTAGAAGCAGGTGCTGATAAAATATCTATCAACAGTATTGCTGTAAAGGATCCTTCAATTATTCACACTCTTGCTTCGGAGTTTGGCTCTCAGTGCGTTGTATGTGCCATAGATGTAAGAATGAATCCTACTACTCATCTGTATGAGGTATATGTTTCTGGTGGGCGTATTGCAACAGGAATCGAGGCAGTAAGTTGGGCAAAAGAAGTTGAACAGAGGGGTGCTGGTGAAATTCTTCTTACTTCGATGGATAGTGATGGGACTAAAAATGGGTTTTCTCTCGATATCACAAAAAAAGTGGGTGATTCAGTAGGTATTCCTATTATTGCGAGCGGTGGTGCTGGAACAAAGCAACATTTTCTTGATGTTTTTAATCAAGGAGGGGCTGATGCAGCCCTGGCTGCCTCTATTTTTCATTTTTCTGAGATCCCGATTCCAGAACTAAAGATTTTTTTACAAGAACATGGTATACCTATACGTCTTAAGCATTAGGGGAGGATTTTTTATGCAATTAAATTTTGAAAAAGGCAATGGCTTAATTCCAGCTATTATTCAAGATGCAACCACAAAAAAAGTGTTGATGCTCGGATTTATGAATGAGGAAGCACTAAAAATTACAAAAGAGAGGGGCCTTGTTACTTTTTACTCAAGAGAAAGAAAAACTCTTTGGACGAAAGGGGAAACAAGTGGCAATTTCCTCACCGTAAGAGATATTACAGCTGATTGTGATAACGACACACTATTAATTAAAGCGATTCCTTCAGGACCTGTATGTCATACTGGGAGTGATACTTGCTTTGATGAATCTAACGACCCAGAGATGATGAGTAGTAGTGAATTTCTTTTCTATTTAGAAGATGTCATTCATGACAGACATGACCATCCAGTTGAAGGCTCGTATACCAATCTTCTGTTTAGTAGAGGAATTAATAAGATTGCTCAAAAAGTTGGAGAAGAAGCTGTAGAGCTCGTCATAGAAGCAAAAGATAATAATACTCCATTATTCTTAGGAGAAGCAGCTGATTTGATGTATCATCTTTTAGTTCTTCTTGCTCAAAAAGAGATTAAATTGAGTCTTGAATCTTTTTTATTGTCAGAGACTGATGAAAAAGGGATTATAAGATATGCAAATGAAGAGTTTTGTGAAGTAAGAAATGCTATTATTGCTTTTAGTCTTAATGATATATTTCATGCAGTAAACAATTATGTAACTGCACGGTCACATAAAATATTGTATTCTGCTCCGGTAAGAGCTAATGCAGAAAGATATTACCGGCTACAAGACTTTTTAGTCGAAGAAGTTGATTGCGATGGTAAAAATCTCCCCACATTTTTATATAGCTTAAGTAAAAAACGAGAAGAAAATTTTCGTGAATGGACTAAAACCCATTTCGGATTTAGTGCTTATGCCAAAACAACTTCCGAGGGTCACACTTCTCTATATATTGATGAAAATGGAAGTCAAACGAATTTGGCCGATAACGGATTTGGATTTTCGCAGATATTGCCAATCATAACTCAATTATGGGCAATAAAACGAAATTATGAATCTCCTCACTATTCGAAAGAAGACAATGATATGACCGTCGTAACATTTGCCATTGAGCAGCCAGAGCTACACTTGCATCCAGCATTTCAAGACAAGTTGGCAAAATGTTTTGCCAATGCTGTTATTGCAGCAAGAGAAATTAATATTGATTTACGCCTTATTATAGAAACTCACAGTGAAACCATTTTAAACACGTTTGGTCGAATGGTTGCGCAAAATAAGATTGATTGTTCTGATGTGAATATTGT
>SABI01000397.1 GCA_009929055.1 Spirochaetia bacterium
GCTTTAGGACATGTCAACCTGAAGCGGGTCTTACAGTAGAACCTATTCGCTAATCCACCGGGTGTGGTATTAGGTAGTGGTGTTTGTCCAAGCTGCATACGTTCCTGATTAGTCATTACCAGAATAGCGCCATCTGCCAGATAACCGCCACCAGATATAATACGATGAAGCTTACTTAACAGCCGGGCTTGAATGGCCATATCCTGAGAAGAGATGCCCTTTTCTTCCGATTTGTTCATCTCTGATTGAGGTGCCAATGCTGCCACTGAATCAATCACTATGAGATTAACATTGACCACTTCCCTTAAAGAACGAAGAGAGCTAAGAATGACATCAAGGCTTTCTTCTGCTGAGGTTAGCGGTCTAATAAGAAACAGATTATCTGTATTGATATCATTGTTCTCAAAGTAAATCAAAGGTGCATCACTTTCAGAACCAAAATAAAACTGTATCGCCTCCGGTGCGTCCTTTTGTGCTTCTTTGATAATAGTACAACATGTACTTGTTTTTCCTGCACCTGCGGCGCCATAAATTTCTACGGAAAGACCTTTGACCAGTCCGCCACCAAGCACTTCGTCCAACGCTACATTTCCAGTTGATAACACACCCCTTACTAAGCGGGAGTCATTCGCCCTCATTATAATCGGCCGGCCGGCCTTCTTATTTTCCTTGGCTATAATATCATCCAGTAGTTTTCTATTAGAGATAGTTTTTGATGCTTTTGGAGTTACCTCTAAAGCCCCATCTAATTCTTCAATCGGAACCGCTTCTTTTTTTCTCATTCGTCTTAATCCTTTTTAGTTGCCTAAATATACAAGTATATCATCCCATGTATATTTTGCTTGACAATTTATACACTCAATATCAAAGAACTCCCCCTTATAGAAGGTGGCTTCTTCTGTGATTAAGCACGGATAATACTTGGAGGCTTTGTTACTTTTTGTATGTTTACCTTCAGCTATTGTCACAATATACTCTCTTGTGTTTTTAGCCTTCAAGGTCCCATTGCATTTGGGGCAGTTTCGTCTGTCCCAGTCAGCCACTGGCGCCATCTCTTTAAGAAGATAGCTTGTTTCTATATCGGTGTGGTTTTCACACCCATTTGGATAATCCTCAAGGTCCATCTTCTGCTCCTAATCCCAGGGAAGGGGTTGGTCTTTAAGTGAGTTGTTTTTAACTAACTTATAATAGCTGAGGTCATAGCTTATTGTTCTTCTTTTGGGGCTTGTTCGGTGCAGCTTTCCCCAATAGTCGTTCTGCATCTGTTCGCTCTCCACCACAATACACCACTTCCTTTTAAATAAAGGCATATATCTTTTAAAGAAGGGCCTGTTCTCTTTCTTCCAGTGTGGGAAATATCTGTGTACTATGACCACTTCGTCCACATACACACCAAAACCCCTTGCCCCTTTAAGATGGCTATTGTTCATTTCTTACCTTTAAGAACTCATCTTTATCCCACTTAGTAGGAAAAGAAAGTGAAAGGTAGAATGCTTCACTCCAAAGCTTGGCCTCTGCCATAGTAGATACCTCTTGAGCCCAAGCATCAAACAATTCTACAGTGACGCCTTCAATCCAGAGGTCTTGCTGTAAGGCCTGCTGTAACTGTGGTAAAGATAATACAAGTACAGGGCTCTTAATCCACTGCTCAGCACCCTTAACAAAGTAATAGGCAGCTTTAAGTGTATTTTCATCTACTGTTAGTTTGGTTCTTGAATTGATAAGCTGTTTGTATTTATTGAAGGTCATCGTATTCCTCGTACCTATTATATAATTTCATCAGGTTAGCATACTGGATTTCGGAATTATAGGTACTGTCCTTAATATGCAACTCCATTTTCTTTTTAGTGATGATATGTTCGTCCCACTTATTTGTGGTTTGCCTTAATCTATCTATGATTAAGCTATAACCATAATTATTTATAATTTCATTAATAGGGTTTGCAAAACATATTGGACAGCGGACCTCTTTATATGGCATACCTAAATTAAAATTGGATGTAAAGGCATTAATAC
>SABI01000398.1 GCA_009929055.1 Spirochaetia bacterium
TACTTATATTTATAAAAATTATCGACCAATTTGAAACTTACACTAGATGAGTCGAAAAAGTAGACTTCTAAGAAATAGATCTGAGTTAGTTAAAGTTACTCCCCAGACTTCTAGCAACAGGCCTTTAACACTAGAAGACGTATCTCTTCTTCAGCAAAAGTTGGAGATTGAGAAAAATCTTCTTATAGAAAAGGGACTATCTTCTTCTGACCCTCTTACAATACTCAATACCCAAAGATATCTTCAACAGGGACAAGGTTCTGGAGACAACTTTATTAAGTCGTTCTTATTTAATCCAGACATAGACTCTCTCAATACTAATAATTTCAGGACCCCTACAAAGTCTATTTCTTATGAGACTTTGAAACAAATGGCTCGTACCCCAATTATACGTACTATTATAGGGACAAGAGTCGACCAGGTGGCTAACTTTGCTGAGCCAACTGATAATGAACAAGAGAAGGGTTGGAAAGTAAGAAAAAAGAGAAGGGTTTCTATTCAAGAACAGAAAGAGCCTACAACTCAAGAACTAAAGAAGATTGAATACATAACTAACTTTATCCAGAATGGGGGTAAGGCAGAAAATAAATGGGATTTTGAATCCTTAGAAGAGTATATCAGACAACTTGCATATGATTCACTTTCTATTGACCAGATGTGTATGGAGTTGGCTAATAACAGAGGAGGTGAGTTGTGTCAATTTTACCCTGTAGATGGTTCTACTATTAGATTAGTAGACTCTGGAAAGAGTGAAGTCCTTCAAAAAACATACCCAAAGAAGAATGGTTACTTTCCTAAGTATGTTCAAGTATGGCAAGATCAAATTTGTACAGCATACTACCCATGGGAAATGACATTTGGAGTTCGAAATAAGTTTACTGATATAAATACTAATGGCTACGGAGTGTCTGAGTTAGAGGATATGATTACTATCGTCACTTGGATGCTTTTTGGTATGCAATATAATGGTAATTTCTTTACTCAAGGTTCAAACCCAAAAGGCTTCTTCACTTTAGAAGGTTCTAATATCTCTCCAGCTACTCTAAATGAGTTTAAACAGATGTGGAGAAATACTGTTGCTGGAGTTAATAACTCCCATAAAGTTCCTGTAATGGGAATGGGAAGTGCTAAAGTGAATTGGGTAGACATGCAGACTTCTAATAAAGATATGGAGTTTGATGCTTGGCTAGAGTTTCTGATTGTTATTGGGTGTTCAATGTTTAAGATAGACCCAACAGAATGTGGTTTTAATCTTCAGAAAGCTTCTCAAGTATTTGGTCAAGATGGTCAGAAAGCAAGGCTTAAACATTCTCAAACTAAAGGTCTCACACCTATCTTGAAGCTTATCCAGAGAGTCTTTACAAAGTATATTGTAGAAAGACTAGATGATGATTATGAATTCATCTTTTGTGGTGTTGAAACTGAAGATCAAGTCCAGGCACTTGATATGGATGTTAAGAAAATTACTTCTGGACTGATGTCTTTAGAAGATGGGTTTAAAAAGAACTCAGGTCGTGACTTTGATCCTCAAAAAGATACAATACTTAATCCAGTCTATCTCCAAATACAACAGATGAAGATGATGGGAGGTTCAGCTTTTGGTCAACCAAGTGGTGTTGAAGAAGAGAATCCCAACCCATTCACACCTAAAGAAGATATGGAAGAGAGTCCGTTCAATAAGAGCTTAGCTAATTACATTGAAAATATTGGGAAAATAACAAAATAAAAATATGAATGCAAATAAACCAAAAGGGAGAAAGTTTGAGCTACCTGTTGATCTTAACGGTGTTGGGACTCAGGTTTGGACTCTTGGAGGAGAAACAGTAAAGGTTACTACTGGTAATACTTTTACTTGTCTTTCTTCTCTTATACGTATATTTAATAATACAGCCAACACTGCCTTTGTTAAGAAGGGAGCTATTGCTGGTGATGAAGGTACTCCCATTGGAGCTAATCAGGCAGAAACTTTTGGTTGTGTAGAAGGTGAAGTATATACTGTAACAGGTGAAGTATAT
>SABI01000073.1 GCA_009929055.1 Spirochaetia bacterium
TCCCAGTGCCTCTTCTTGACGGAGAAGTCGATATTAAAAGTGCGTTTGTTCACACTAAAGCCTCTCTTGCTGTAAAAATTGCTTCAGGCTTCTTTAAAAACCCAGATATTGGCTTACCTAGTCAGTCTGGTCAGATGCTCGTAATTTCTGCTAAAACAGGAATGTTAGAAGCAGTCCTGTTAGATAATGGCTATCTCACCCAAATTAGAACCGCTGCTGCAGGGGCTATCAGTGCAAAGTACTTTGCTAAAAAAGAGATAGAGAATGTAGGAGTATTTGGCTGCGGGGTACAAGCTCGCTACCAAATGGAAGCTATTTCTCTTGTAAGAGATTTTAAAAAGATCTACATGTTTAGTATCGACACAGAAGAGAGAAAAAAAGCTTTTGTCGACGATATGAAAAAGAGCCTTAATAAAGAGGTCATAGTTGCTTCTAGTGGAGAAGAACTTGTAAAGAACTGCGACATTGTTGTGACGACCACCCCTTCAAGAAAAGCCTATTTTTCTCCAGATTGGACCCACCCTGGCCTCCATATTACCAGTATGGGAAGCGACGCTGAAGATAAGCAAGAACTCTATGCAAAAGTATTTACAAAAACAGATATTATTGCCTGTGACCTAATAAGCCAATCAACTCGTCTTGGAGAATTAAGAGCCCCAAAAGAGGCTGGAATTATTAAAGACCTCTCAGTTGTACGAGAAATTGGGGATGTTATTGGAAATAAGAAAAAGGGGAGAGAAAACGATAGACAAGTGAGTGTCTGTGACCTTACAGGAGTTGGGGTACAAGACACCATGGTTGCTACCATGGCCTATGAGATAGCGAAAGAAAAGAACCTTGGCTTACGAGTTGAACGATAGGAGAAGAATGAATGAAACACCTTCCTTTTAAAGAAGCTGAATATAATAGAAGAGTTCGTCTTGTAAAAGAGCAAATGGACCGACGGGGAATAGAACTATTACTCGTTCTTGATCCTTCTCACATGAATTACCTTTGTGGGTTTGATGGATGGTCTTTTTATGTTCATCAAGGACTTATTATTAGCCTGAAAGAAGAACATCCCCTTTGGTTTGGTCGAATGCAAGACTCAAATGCAGCAAGAATGACCACCTACCTACCAAACGATAATATCTATGGATATAAAGATGAATATGTACAATCCCGCTATATTCATACAATGGAGTTTGTAGCCACTCTTATGAAAGGGAGGGGCAACACCTTAGCTATGGAGATGGATGGCTACTGGGTAACTCCTAAAATGTATTTTACTCTTCAAAAAGAACTCCCTTACTTACAGATAGTTGACGCACAAAATTTAGTTGGTTGGGTAAAAACTGTAAAAGTAGAAGAGGAGATTGCCTACATTAAAGAAGCGGGAAGAATTACCGTTAATGCAATGAACACCGCCCTTAGTACTATTAAAGAGGGAGTAGCAGAAAGAGAAGTTGCAGCCCTTGTAAGTGCCCAGCAAATTAGGGGAACAGATACCTATGGGGGAGATAGCCCTGCAATATTTCCCATCATTCCTAGTGAATTAAGGACAAGCAGTGCTCACCTTACCTATGCACCCGACAGAACCTATAAAAAGAATGATGTAGTCCTGTTAGAACTTGGTTCAGCACGCCATCATTACCATGCACCATTAAGTAGAACACTCTATATTGGAGAGCCTCCAAAAGACTTGCAGCATGTGAGTGATGTGGTAGTAAATGGGCTAAGAAAGACCCTTTCTAAAATAGGGCCAGGCCTCATGGCTGAAGAAGTTGAAGCCATTTGGAGAGAACAACTCGTTGGAACAGGAATCGAGAAACCTTCCCGAGTAGGCTATTCCTTTGGCCTTGCATTTGTCCCTGACTGGGGTGAACATACTGTTTCCCTCCGCCCAGGAGATAAAAGTGTCTTAACTAAAGGGATGACTATCCACTTCATGCCGGGAATTTGGTTAGATACCTACGGGTTTGAGTGTAGTGAACCATTTTTAGTTACCGAAAATGGGTGTGAGAAAATTATTGAATATCGACAAGAGTTATTTGTCATTTAATGAATCAAATGGGGGGAGAAATCCTCCCATTCTTAATTAAGTGACTCACTTTTCATGTAAGAGGTATGCATAAGTTATTCCTATCTTTATAAAAGTATATATCAATAGATGTGAAAAAGTTGTACAATGAGAGAACTATAGAGCTAGAAAGCATGCTAGGAAAAATTATATTGTGTTGAAAAGGAAGGAATGTTATGGAAAAGAGTGCAACTACATATATGGGATTAAAACTAAAGAACCCGATAATTGTCGGCTCTTGTCCTCTCACTTCAACTCTTGATGGCCTTAAACGATGTGAAGATGCTGGGGCAGGAGCTGTGGTAGTAAAATCTATATTTGAAGAACAAATAGATAGCCAATCGGCCCAGATGATTAAACAAAGTCGAGAATTTATTGCACATGCAGATGGGGCTGATTTTATTGAAGAATCTTCAAGAAACTTCTATATAGATAACTATCTCTCCCTTATAGAAAAGGCTACCGCTGAAATAGATATACCTGTTATTGCGAGTGTGAACTGTAGAAGTTTGGGTGGATGGATCGATTATGTTGATCGCTTTAGTGCAATTGGAGCTGATGGGGTAGAAATTAATCAATATATACTCCCCTCTAATATGAAAGTGCCAAGTAGTGAAATTGAGAGTGAATACATTGAAGTAGTCTCTTCTTTAAGAGAAAAAACGTCGTTACCAATATCACTTAAGATAGGGCCCCATTTCTCATCTCTTGCCTATATGATTAAAAAGTTCGATGAGATGAATATTAATGGATATGTCCTCTTTAACCGTTTTTATCAACCAGATATAGATATTAAGAAGATGGAGTTAAAACCTAAAGTAAACTTCTCTAATGAGCAAGATTATGGTCAAGCTCTTCAGTGGACAGCCCTTTTAAGTGCCTATCTCAATGGTGATATCTGTGCATCAAATGGAGTTCATAATGGAGAAGCTCTCATAAAACTTCTTCTTAGTGGAGCCAAAGCAGTACAAGTAGTGACTGCTGTTATTAAGCAAGGCCTGCCAGTAATTGGACAGATGCAAAAAACATTAGATGATTGGATGGATAAAAATAATTATTCATCCCTCGTAGACTTTAGAGGTACCTTAGCCCACAAACGACTTGATGAGCCTGCAGTATGGGAAAGAAGCCAATATATGAAGTCTCTTAACGTGGAGTTTTAATATATGGACATGTCATTATATAAAGATCTTGCCCCTTATAGTGGGCAAGATGTACTAGATGCAATCGCACGATTAAAATCGTACCCAAAATTTCTTTCAAATATGGGAGAAGTGTTATACGCTGGTAATATTATAAAAACTAAGTGGAAAAGCCACCAAATGAAGGAACAAATTGTCCCTTTGCTTGACCAAATCTCTTCCTATGATGATTTTCAACGCCTTATTACAGCTGGAGTGTTTTTACCAACAATTATGAGAAACTCAATGACAAGTTTCACCTTTAGTGGAGAAGAGCACCTCAATAAAAAAACTCCTTATTTATTTATCTCAAACCATAGAGATATTGTATTAGATTGTGCTTTACTCGATTATGCTCTCTTAGAGGCTAAGCTCCCTATTTGTGAAATGGCTATTGGTGATAATTTATTAGTTAACCAATTCACTACCGACATGTTTAAACTCAACGGTGGGGTAACAGTAAAAAGAAACCTTCCAATAAGAGAGCAATATGCTGAGTCTCTCAGACTCTCTCGCTATTTTGTTGAACTCATTCGTGAAGAGAAGAAATCGATATGGGTTGCTCAGCGTAGTGGAAGAAGTAAAGATGGAATAGATACGACAAACCCAGCGATTATTAAAATGCTCCACCTAAGCTATAAAAAAAGCGGGGTAAAATTTGCAGACTTAATTAAATCAGTAAATATAGTCCCCGTAGCAATCTCTTACCAATATGACCCTAACGATATTAACAAGGGACGAGAAGAGTATTCAAGACGCCTTCACGGAACTTATACAAAGAAAAAATATGAAGACTTGGTTAACATGCTTAGAGGATTAAGACGGTTTAAGGGGAATGTTCATCTCCACTTTGGAAAAGTACTCACTAGTGAGTATGAAAATGCTGATGATGTAGCTCATGAAATTGATCGCCAAATACATATTGGCTACCGTCTTCACGATACAAACTATTTTGCATATGACCTATTGCAAGGTCCTACTCGGTTTACCGACAAATATAGAGACTTGCATACTAAGCAATTCTTAGCCCGCTATAAAGGACTCTCAGAGGAGTTGCAAAAGAGAATATTACGTAGTTATGCAAACCCAGTTGTTATGCAAATGGAAGCATTAGGAATGTAATGAAGAGGACTCTTTTAGGATTCTTAGTTCTTTTAATCTTACTCACCTCATGTTCTCAAAAAGTTGATGTTAGAGTCGATACTATTACTACAAAGAATCTAAAAGTTCTAACAAGCTTTAACTCAATCAATATCTACCAAACGGCAATAGATGTGACCATTAACAGTCAAGAATTTTCTCCTAAACAGAGGTACTTTGTAACTGTAGATTCCCCCCTCTCTGATTATAGATGGGAAGGCTATGCTCTCCCTAAAGAAGTTAACAAGGCAATGAGTATTACCATGAAGAACCTTTTCATGAATCCTTTTACCGATTTTCCTATCGGTACCTATACAGTAGAGATCCTTGAAGAGGATACTTCATTTGTGACAAGTAGTTTTTCTTATGAGAGAGACCAAGAGAGGGTGCCCCTAGAGCCAATTGTGATCACCTTTAGTGAAGAAAATGGACTCTTCATCTATACCTATAATCATCCCTTAGGGGAAATGGAATATATCATTGAGTCCTATGATGAAGAGAACAACCTCTTAAAAACAAGTGAAGCTGTTACTCTTAATACGTATAGAGGAGAGTTTAACGAAGAGGTTCATCACTTTATCATTTCGAGTGTTTCTCCCATTGAAGGGTCCTATCATATCTACAGGATACTCCTTTAAACAATACGTCCAACTGTATTGAAAAGCTGATCTCGAGTAATTTCTACAACAAAATTTCTCCCATGAGGACATACTGGATAGGTGAGGGCAAAGACTTTTTTTATTAAAGCAATTGCACTATCATCATCAATAATATCACCATCTTTTATTGCAGCTTTACAGGCAGTATTCGCATAGAGCATCTTATGAAGTTCTTCAATATTTCCTCCACTATACCCCTGGATAGAGCGAATGATATCTTCTTCAACCAACTTGTAATGGGGGACAATAGAGGTCAGGGCCCATTGTAAATCTCCTTTACGAATGATGGTGATGCCAAATTCTTTATACCATTCACTATTTTCTAATAAGAAGGTGTCAATACTTCGTTCTACCTCAAAATCAAGCTCTATCATTAGTGGCTGGCTTCCTTTCACTGTTTTTAACTCATCATAGAGAATTCTTTCATGGGCTGCATGTTGGTCTATGAGAAATAGAGAAGAGTCCTTCTCTACAAGTAAGAAGAGAGAGAATAATTGTCCTAGATACTTAAACTCAATATCATGAACAATAGAGATACTCTCTTCCTTCTTCTCATCTTGTTGTTTTTGTAGTACCTGTTTTGCCCTATTAAACCAGTCTGGCTCAACTTCACCCTTCTCTTTTCTATATGAACTATGAAAATTACTTACAATTTGATAATTACGAGGGCTTTGATCAAACAGCTCTTTACTAGAAGCATAGTGCTCTGTTTTTTGAACAGTTGGGAGATTAAGAAATTGTTTTATCATTGAAACAACGCTGTGATGTATTTCAGCTTTATTTCGTAACTTCACCTCTCTTTTAGCTGGATGAATATTGAAATCAACTAACTTAGGATCAACTGTAATAAATAGATAGCAGTATGGGTAGGCTCCTCCTGGCAAGAAGGGGTCATATCCATAGGTTACTGCTTGGGTGAGGGCATATTCATCAATGATTCTATTATTTACAAATATGTTGATATATTTTCGATCATTTCGATATACTTCTGCGTTTGTTGCAACTGCATATAAAGAGAAAGATGCTGCGCTATAGCTCATCTCAATCACACAAGAAGCGATAATTTCTTTATGAGTTTTAAGAATATCAAGGACCCTATTTTTAGGGGTTGTTTGAGGAAGTTCTAATGTAGGAGAGCCATTATGAGACATATAAAAAGAGAGGTTTGGAAATGGGAGAGCTTTTTCTATCAAAGCTAACTTAGCCATCCTCGCTTCACTTGCCCCGGTTTTTAAAAAGAGTCTGCGGGCAGGGATGTGGGCAAAGAGATCTTTTACTTCTACAACGGTTCCTTTTGAAGGTCCTCCTGGGATAACCTCTCCACGCTTACCATTATCGAAAGTGATGTGTGAGCCCATTTCACCTTTAGTTGTGCTCTGTATGGTGAGAACAGCCCCTGCAGCAATAGAGTAGAGAGCTTCTCCCCTAAAGCCAAGGGTGGATAAAGACTCTAAGTCTTCTATCTCTGAGACTTTACTTGTTGCGTGGGAGTGGGCAGTAAGGGCAAGGTCTTCTTGTGGTATCCCACAGCCATCATCAACAACCCGGATTCGCTCTATTCCCCCATCGATGAGTTCTACACTAATAGTATTACTTCCTGCATCAATAGCATTATCTACCAGTTCTCTTACAATAGAAGCTGGTCGGTCAATTACCTCGCCTGCTGCTATTCGCTGCGCTACTAATGGTTCTAGTATCTTTATGTTATTCTGCTTCATATAGATGAGCATACCAGAAAAAAAAAGAGCTTCCTACTGTGAGGAAACTCTTTTTTAGTTATTTGTTTTGTATCTTAGAAAAGATTAATATTTGCTCCGACGCTAAACATTGGCACTGTAGCTCCTGCAGTTATTCCATTATAGGTTGCATCTGGGCTAAATTTCGTGTAGGTACCAATTGTAGCAGTCAAATCGAGGTTCCCACTTGATACTGTTCCACTCACACTCGCCATACTTTCTCCAGTAAGAACAAATGTTTTTGTTTTGTCTACGAGAGAACCAGTAGAAGAGATAAAGGTCTTTGTTGCCTCAAGGAAGCCTCTTCTTGAGTAATCAAATGCTACCTTGACATTCTTAATATCTATGTTAGCTCCTAGGTGTAATAAGTCTTCATCTTCAATGAGGGCAAAACTACTAGTGAGGGGGAGGATGTATGACCCATGAAGATCGACACTCTTTCCATCATATCCTAATTCAATTGATGCATTATAGGTTCTTCCACTACTAATAGTAGAGTCTGTCCATTGAGCATCAAAGGCAGAGATGATATCAGCTCTCTCTCTTAAGAACAGTGAGTTAAAGAGACCTTGTTCTAACACCCCCTCTTGAGTTGAAGCATGAAGGTTAAGGGTGAAGTTGTTAAATGTTGAGTTAATTCCTGCGTCTAACATATAGTTATTAAATCGTGCAACAAAGGCTGGAACAGAAGAATTATAGAACATCTGTTTAAAGCCAGCGGCTGAGTCATACCCAAGATAGGTTGAAAAACTTCCATAGAGGGCAATTGAACTCTTCTCTTTGCTTAATACAGGGAGAGTAATATCGAGTGTTGGAATCACATCAAACTGTTTTTCACTTGCACTAAGTTTAGCACTTAACAATCCACTAAGGCCAAATTCACCTTTATAGTTTTTGAATGGGGAAACTCCTAATCTCATTGAACCAAATTGAAGGTGAGTGAGATCGTTAATGAATATACTTAGGTCAACAACTTTGGTGTCGATGTTGGCAGAGAGAGAAAGAGAATCTTGTAACGTTGAGTCACTAGAAGTATCGAATGACTTGATGAATGGGGCGGATGAGTAGATTTGACTCTTCCCTATACTTAGGTAGTTTCCACTCTCTCTCTTTCCAATTTGTAGGTGATCAAGTAATCCAAATACGTCAGTAGCGATATCATAGGTGGTAGCAAATGTACCCACTGCACCACTAGAGAAGCTAAATGGGGAAGTTAAGCTATGGGTATAAAGGGTAGCAGCATCAGTATTGAAGGTAACCTTTGGACCAATACCTATACTAAAGTTACCTTTCTTCATCGTTACCACAGGGGTGAAGGAGAGATAATTCCCATCACTTCCACTCTCAAAGAGTCTCGTGAAAGAAGTTCCCAGATCAACAGAGATATCTAATCCAGACTCTTTTGCTCCTTTCTTAGCTACACTAGGAGCTACATCTGTTCCAATGTCGATAGTTGAACCAATTGTGAGATTTGAAATTCCAGTAGAGGAGAACTTTAAATCTCCATAGAGACTAAATGGGCCAGAACTATATTCTCCTCTAATAAATGGGTCAGCTTTATTCGCTTCACCAATGAAAGCAAATGAGTCATCTACAAATCCTTGTAGGCCATCATCAAAGGTAAAGATTTGTTTAAGACCACTAAGAACTCCAACTCTTCTAATTCCAATTTGTCCTTTGAAGTTATCACTCTTATAGCTAATTGCGATAGAAGCATTATCTCCTGTTTCGCTGTTATCACTATTAAGTGGAATAATTCTTGAGAAGTCTTGTTCAATTGGAACATAGTAGCTTACATCAAAGCTAAAGTGCTTTGCCCTATAGGTGGTCTTTGCCCCTAGTAAGAAATGAATTCCACTATTAAGAGCGATTCGAGAACCTGAGAAGTAGGTGTCATTTAAATTTCCATAGCCTAATAGTGGGTCACTTATATTCTGTGCTGCAGCTATGAGTGAGACATTCCATTTTAAGGTATTCATCTCTAAGCCACCTGTGACTTGGAAGTTAGGGAATTTTGCACTAAAGCCACTTGCACTAGCATTGTAGAATGTTCCTATATCGAAAGGGGCAACATCTAAGGCGGTAGAGAGTCCTCCAAATAGTTCTAATTGGAAGGTCCTCTTGTTCACCACTAACCAAGAGGCATCAAGAGTTGGGTACAGTGTTACATCATCAAAGGAACGATTAGCATTAACTAAAGAGCCAACTCCAATTTCAAATGAAGAGCCAAGGTCAAAAGAGACCCTAAAAGCACCATTTTGTTTCCCGCTACTAGTGAGGGAGGTGAAATAGAGGTCATCAAAGAAGGTTTGAATTCCAACCATCCCTATTTTAGCCGATGCATAGAGGCCCATATTTTCTTTGTATACATTCCCACTAGGGGTGTAGTTGTTTACTAAGAATCCTCTATTAAAGGTAATTGGACTCTTACTATCCATAGAGATAAAGAGGTTGTCTCCCTCTTCTCCATAATAGAAGTAATCGACAAATCTAAGGATACTTCTTGCGGTACCTAATATGCCAGAGTTAAAATTAAGGTTGTTGATATCGCTTCCAATAGGGTCAAAAAGTGAACCGGAGGTTACGTAATATGCTTGTAAGCCAAGACGAGCTTTATTGAAATGTATATAAGGATTAATAGAAAGGCCAACTTTGACCCCATTATTACTTAGCACATTATCTTTTGTTGCCATAAATGAAGTTTTAACTCCAAAGTTTGTAGCAGGAGCTGGGGTTTCACTACTTGTTGTAATACTCTTTTGAGGTTGAATTTCTAGAGGATTTACCTTAGCGGCAGGTTCTTCTTCAGTAGCTACTACTTCAGGTTCTTTGGCTACTTCTGTGAGTGCCACAGGTTCTTCAACAATCATCTCTTCTTTAGGAGCCTGTTGTAGTGCAAGCTCTTGTTGTAAAGAAGCAATAAAGTTAGCAACTTCAGCATCCTTAGGAATTGATGTAATATTAAATTGTTGAGCTATAAGTGAATTTTGGGGAGAGGCAACATCATCTTTGGTAATCTCAAAAGGTTGTACACTACTAAGGGTATTGTTTACTAAGGTGAGTTCTACTACTCCAACTGAGGTGAGTTTTTCACCAGCACTTACGATGAGAGTCTCTCCTACTTGTGTGTTTCCTCTACTATATTTACCATCAATTATGAGGTCAATTCCTTTCGTATTGGCGGCAATTTGTTCTGCTGTGTAAGGACTATTCGGGGTGAGGTTACTTAAGAGCACTACATAGTCACTTTCTTGAGACGCCTGATCAACTAACTGTTGTCCCATTTTTTCTAAATCTTGAGAATAGAACTGAGCATCTTCTACACTATTTTCTGGGAAACTTAAGCCGATAACAGCAACGTTATACCCATCAAGATCATATATTTTATAAGGGGTAAGGAGGAAATTACCTTCATTATCTGTAACGTTAGCCCCAAGGATATCGAGATAGTTTTGTTGTTTGGCTACTTTTACCCCTTGGATAAGGTGTTCAAGGCCAAAAGCAAATTCAGCAGTACTAGGAGAGAGGGCATCATACCCTAATGTTTGATAAAGTGTAGCTGCATCGAGTCCTTTATTCATGTTTGCAATTTCTGAGCCACTTAAGCTGTTTCCTGCATCTAACAGGAGGGTTCTTTCATGAACACTCTTATTCCACTTCAAAAGAGTTGCTAGAACTGGAT
>SABI01000074.1 GCA_009929055.1 Spirochaetia bacterium
CCTATACACCTCCCTCACAGTATAGAACCCATAGAGTACCATTACAATAATGATGAAAAATTCTCTACCATCCTCTGGTACAGAAAAACACTCCCCTTTAACCTCTTTAGTGCAACAAAACGAAATGTTATTGAATTTGAGGGTGTTGCAACAAGATCTAGTGTATACCTAAATGGAAATCTTGCTTGCATTCACGATGGAGGCTTTACACCATTTACCATAGACATACCACAAGAACTTCTAAACGAAAAGAAAGATATCGTTTTAGTAGTCAAAGCTGATGCGAGTGAAACACTCCCTATAGCCCCCTATGGGGGAGTAATTGATTATGTAGTCCCTGTTGGAATCTATAGAGAAGTCTTTTTATATATTACAGAAAAAGAGTATATAGAGAATTGCTTTACCTACTCACGAAAAGGGACTTCTTTTGACAAAAGAGAACTCTTAACAGAAGTCACCCTCCATATAGATGAAAAAAAGAGAGAAGAGTATGAAATAGAACAACTCATCCTTGACCAAGAAAAGAGAGTAATCCACTCATCAACCTTCATCCTCCATGCATCTCTTTGTAAGGAACATTACGAAGTAGAGGGAATAGAACTTTGGTCAATCAAAACTCCTACTCTCTATACAATTGGGACAATTCTAAAAAAGAGGGGAAAAGAGATAGATAGAGAGGAACACTCCTTTGGGTTTAGAGATGTTGAGTTTAGGAGTGATGGATTTTTCTTAAATGGGGAATTAGTGAAATTAAGGGGACTTAATAGACATCAACAATATCCCTATGTAGGATTTGCTATGCCTAAAAGAGGACAACAATCTGATGCTGATTTCTTAAAATATACTCTAGGTGTGCAGATAGTAAGAACAGCACATTACCCTCAAAGTAGACACTTCCTAGATCGATGTGATGAAATAGGACTCCTTGTATTTACAGAAATTCCAGGATGGCAACATATATCAAAAGAAGAACAGTGGAGAAGGGGAGTCCTTTCTCAACTTAAAGAGATGATTATTAGAGATAGAAACCACCCTAGTGTTATCCTGTGGGGAGTAAGAATTAACGAGTCAGCAGATGATGATGAGCTCTATGGGCGAACGAATGAAGCAAGCCACTTCTTAGACCCCTCTCGTCAAACTGGGGGAGTCCGTAATATTGCCTCCTCTCACTTATTAGAAGATGTCTATACCTATAATGACTTCTCAATTCCACACCTTGAAAAAGCAGATAAGATAACAAAGAGAAAAGGAAGTCCCTACCTTGTAAGTGAACACACAGGGCACATGTACCCAGTAAGACGAAGTGAAGGAGCTGAAAAGAATACTCACCTTGCACTGCACCACTATCATAAACTCAACTCTCTTTACAAAGAGCATTCTATTAGTGGAGCAATAGGGTGGTGCATGAGTGACTATCTTACACACCAAGAGTTCGGCTCTCCAGATAATATCTGCTACCACGGAGTGAGTGATCAGTTTAGAATTCTAAAACAAGCAGGCTACGTGTATGCATCAATGAGTGAAGAGGCACCTGTTCTTTCATTATCAGGAGACTTCTCTATTGGCTCATACCCTGCTCACGCAAGGAGGAACATCTACGCCTATACTAACTGCGATAGTATCTCTCTCTACTATAACGGAGAGTTTGTAAAAGAATACTTTCCCGATAGAAAAACCTTTTCACATCTTCCTCATCCACCTATCATCATTGATGATGTGATAGGAAAGCGCTTAGAGAAAGAGACCTCTTTTACTCATAGTGAACAAAAAATCATAAAAAGTATCTTACTCTCCTTAACAAAGAATCAGATGAACCTCTCCTTGATGAATAAAATCAAGATGTTCTACTTAATGAAAAAGAAACATATGGAATATAAAGATGCCCTCTCTTTTGTAGAAAAGTACCTCTTTAATTGGACTAAAGGGGAGAATGAGTGGCGCATAGTAGGAATAAAAGATAATAAAGAGGTGAAAGAAATTACATTAGGCCCCATTAAAGAGACTCACCTCACAATAGAAGCAGATACCTCTACTCTCTTGATCGAAGATACCTATGATCTCACCCGAGTTGTAGTGAAGGAGATAGATCAATATAACAACGTGTGTGATTTAAGTAATAAGGCAATAGAGATAGAAACTGATCCTCAATTAACCCTCATTGGACCAAGAGTTGTCTCTTTAATAGGTGGAATAGCTTCCTTTTATGTAAAAACGAATGGAAGAGAGGGAACAGGAGAGATAAAGGTGAAGTGCGAGAGAGAAAGTGTGCACACCTCAATTGAAGTGAAGAGGTAGTTAATTAAATATCTTCTTATCTTCAAAGAGGCTTTGAATTGTTGGATAGACTATATCGGCAACTTTACTTAAGTTTTCAATATCATTAGAACCTGTCAAGACTCCCACTTTATAGCCAGCTTTACCCCGACTTGCATAAACCATGTCGACAGTAGCATCTCCTACTACAATAACTTCACTAGGAGAAAGGGAGAATTTATTACAAAAAGCTTTAAATGATTGTGGATGAGGCTTCCTCCTATAATGATCATCATAGGTAGAGACCATATCTATATAGGGGAGTATATGAAAGTGGTCGAGGCATACTGCAGTACTCTTTTTATTATCACTCGTGACTATTCCAATGATATAGCCCCTCTCTTTAAGTTCTTTGAAAAGGGGGAGAAGGAGGGTTTCATCTGTGTTTGAAACTAGAGATGCTTTAATAAGATCTTCTGAACCATAGTAACTTGTCTTTAGGGCATTATAGAGCAATTTGTAAGGAATATTTTTTGCTTTACTGAATAGAAAGAGACGAACAAGCATCATCACTTTATTATGCATAAAGATTAACCCTTTTGGATTCATCTCTTGTACACCGATGCCAAGAATCTCAAGAAGTTCTACCTCTAATTCCTTATCTCCCTCTTTGCCTATTTTCGACAAGATACTCGTAATAGCTTCCCTCATTACAGGTGCCCATACAGTATAATAGTCAAAAAGAGTGCCGTCCTTATCGAATATAATCCCTTTGTATTCCATGATGATGAAATGTAGCACAGTTAGTGGAAATTGACTATAGAGGTGTTTTGCTTATCATGTAACAACGAGGGTAGTTTTTCCTTTAATTGAAGAAGCACACTCTTCGCTAAGCCCTTTATCAGTAATGATAATGTCAAAATCTTCAATGTTTGCAAAATGATTAGGCTTTATTACATCAAACTTTGATGAGTCTGCAACAAGAATACTCATCTTAGAGGACTTAAGGGCTGTGTGTTTAATTAATCGTTCAAAATAGGCAGAACAGGTAATCCCAAGGGTAGAACTTACCCCATTAGCTGTAATGAAGGCAATATTTACCCTGTTTTGTTTGAGTAGTTCAAGGCCCTCATTACTCTCAAAACTCATTGAACTCTCATGGTAATGCCCCCCTGAGAGGATAAGGGTGCAGTTAGGTTTTTTTGCAATAATAGTGGCAATATTTAGGGCATAACAGACAATAGTGAGGGGCATATTAGTTGGAAGGAATGTGGCAATTAACTCCCCAGTAGAGCCTGCATCAATGATGATGCTATCATTAGGTTTAATATAGGTAATCGCTTGAAGGGCTATCTTCTCTTTCTCATGGAGGTGAGAGGTGCGAGCAATAATTGTCTTATAATCATCGCTATGGTGTTGAGCGTTATAAATCACCCCACCATGAATCACATTAAGAATCTCCTCTTCCTCCAATGTTTTTACATCGCGCCTTATTGTCATATGGGAGACGTTCAGAACTTCAACAAGTTCTTGAATTGTAGCAGATGTGTTTATTTTAATGTAATCGGTTATCTTTTCTAAGCGCTCACTTTTTATCATTACTTTCTCCTACTATCTCCCTCTGATTATGAGTATACCAGTATTGTATTCATTGATAAAGAAAATAAGGTTAAAATATTAACAAATATTCAAAAACACCTACTTATCTAACTAGGTAACTTCATCATTGATAAGAATATCTCCAAAATATTACCATAAATAGGGTTTGACAGAGTATATTGAATAGTATAATATTAACAAACAAGTTAAATAATTAACATTTCAAAGACAATCACACACTCAATAGGAGATAGAAATGAGCATTGAACAGGTAAAAAAATCATTCAAACAGCAGGTTGTTGACGCTGGAAACAAAATGGTGGCTCTAGGGTTAACAGTAGGAACATGGGGAAATATTAGTATTAGAGATACTGAAACAGGACTCATTTACATTAAACCAAGTGGGATGCCCTATGATGAAATTACAACTGATGACATCGTGGTGATGAATAGTGAAATGGAGATTATTGAAGGAACTCGTAAACCATCAATAGAATTTGCCCTCCATATCTCTATTATGAATCATAGAAAAGATGTCAATACTGTTATTCATACCCATCCTATTTACTCAACAGCATTTTCTGTAGCTCGTAAAGATATTCCAGGGATTAGTGAAGATTTTGTCCAGATTGTAGGGGATAAAGTAATCAACTGTGAATACTCTCTTCCAGGGACACCTGAATTAGCAAAAAATGTAGTGATAGGGCTTGGAGATAGGAATGCAGTAATGATACCAAACCATGGGACAGTTTGTGTTGGCTCTGATGTCCCCTCTGCCTTAAAAATATGTCACGTTGTCGAAAAATCGGCACAAACGTATATTCTTGCCTCTATTATTGGAGTTCCTGTAGAAATTTCTCCAGAAGATAAAAAAGCAATGCAACACTTTGCTAAAAACTTCTACGGACAAGGAAAATAGGTAGACCTCTATAGCTTCTTTCCCTTAATGTATTCATACCTGAGATAACAAAACCTTTTATAGGAGTCAATGGATTATGGCTAAAACAGAACACTACATAGGATTTGATTGTGGAAACTCTTCTATTAGAACCGTCCTCGGTTCATATGATGGGAAACATATTACAACCAAAGTCATCCATCAAGTCCCCAATAGGGCAATGAAAGGATCTAGGTATGAGTTTTGGGGCATCTTATATATCTTCTATGAGATGCAAAAGGGATTTAAGCTTGCCCTCGATGAGGCCCCAGAAGCCCTCTCTTTTGGAATCTCTACATGGGGAATTGACTTTGGTCTCCTTGGAGCCTCTAAAGAATTATTAACCAATCCCCTCTGCTATAGAAATCCTCTTGGAAAGATAGGCCTCGATGGCATTGATCAATCGCTAAAAGATGAGATGTTTTACCTTACTGGAATACAAAACCACATCATGAATTCCCTCTACCAAATTCTAGGAATACGCAAGGAGCTACCAGAGTACCTCCACTGTGCTAAACATCTTCTCCTTATACCCGACTTGCTCAACTATTTATTTACTGGTGAAATGAATAGTGAAGCCTCTATTACAAGTACAACGCAGCTGTTAGATATGAGAACTCAGAATTACTGCACTTCTCTCTTTGAAAAACTAGAACTTGATCAAGATCTCTTTGCCCCCCTCATCTCTCATACCTCTATAAGGGGCCTCTTACGGGAAGACCTCGCCACTCTTTTTGCCTCTTCAAGAATTCCTAGCGTGTGTGTCCCGTCTCACGACACAGCTTCAGCGGTAGTAGCAGTGCCGAGTGAAGAAGATGATTTTGTCTTCATCAGTAGTGGAACATGGTCTCTTATTGGCACTGAGCTTAGTGAGCCTATTATCAACGAAGAGGTCCATCATTCTGGCTTTACAAATGAGGGAGGAGCCCTTGGTACCATCACCTTACTAAAAAACTCAGCAGGGATGCATATCCTTGAACACATTAAAAGAGAGATGGAATTTAATGACTCTACCCCTTATTCCTGGGATGACCTTATTGACCTCTCAAGGCCTTTCTTAGAGAGTAATGAACATATTCTCTTTGATCCAAATGATGAATCCCTCTTTAACCCAAAATCGATGATAAAGGCAATAAAAGAGATTACCACATTCTCCTCACTTGGCCCTATTATAGCTTCAGCATACTGCTCATTAGTGAATAGCTATGTCTCTACCATAAGAGAAATTGAACACATTACAGGAAACACCTATGAAGTAATCCACATCATTGGAGGTGGAGCAAGGAACGACCATCTCAATCAAATGACAGCAAACCTAGCAAATAAGAGAGTCATTGCAGGACCAGTAGAGGCAACTAGCCTTGGAATTACTGCAATGCAGATTCTTCACACTCATCCAACACTTACCATAAAAGAGATACGAAGAATCATAAAGAATTCATCCCACTTAGTAGAGTACGAACCTAAAGAGAATATGGTATTTCTTGACCACCATCCTCCCTTTTAGGTAGAGTAGGCTATATGAATGATGAAAAAGATTTTCAACATGTTCTTATCTTTGTCGATGCTGACTCATGCCCAAAAGCTTTAAGGAGTATTATCCTAAAGGCAGTAGTGAGAAGAAAAATTCCTAGTGTCTTTGTTGCCGACAGAGTACTACCTGATGTAGTGAAAGTTGAAAATGGATTTAAAGATAATAAAGACCCATTTCTTGTAAAGATGATTGTAGTAGAAAAAGGGGATGATAGTGCTGATGATGAGCTTGTTATTATTAGTAGGCCAGGAGCCCTTGCTGTCACACGAGATGTAATATTAGCCGACCGTCTTGCTGAAAAAGGGTTAACAGTCTTAGATGACAGGGGAGGTGTTTTTACCTCTCAAAATGTTAAAGAGCGCCTCTCTATAAGAAATATGATGAGTGAACTCCGAGAATATGATATCTACTCTGAAAAAACAAAACCAATGGGACCTAAAGAAATTCAACTTTTTGCCAATGCTCTCGACAGAGAAATTACAAAAATAACCAAACAATAGAGAAGCAGAAATCATACCTAATGGGTATTCTTTAATGTGAATACTATTAAAGTGAGACTCATAGGATACCATTCTCATCTAGTTGAAACCTTCCGCTATTGGTTATTGTCCCACTTTGACCACATCAAAGAGGTAGAAGTACTTATTCTTACCAAAGACAAGAACACTACCTCCCCATGTAATGGCCTTAGCCTTCTTTTACTCTTTAATAAAGAAAACATCCATGATGCTTTGAGAGTTCCCTATCACCCAATTCTTATCTACCACAATTCATTAACTGAGTCTATTCATCTCTTTAAAGGGGAAAAATATCCCCTGAGTGAGAGTATGAAGTATTTAGAAAAGAAATTCCTCACCAATTATGATGGTGAGGAAGAAATTGGAGTAGCATTTACTAAAAGAGAGAAGGAAGTCCTCGAACTCTTTGCTCGAGGGATGAGCATTAAAGAAGTTGCTTACAACCTAAACATCTCTAAGTACACTGTAGCTTCTCATCAACGTAGCTTATACCTAAAGACTAAAAGTCATTCACTTCAACAGCTCACCCTCTTTGCCTCAATGGAGTACCAAAGGGAAGATTAAAAATCAGCTTGTTTTGCAGCTCGTGGGTAGGGGATAACGTCACGAATGTTTTGCATCCCAGTAACGTATTGGATAGCCCTTTCAAACCCTAATCCAAATCCTGCATGTTGTACTGATCCATATTTTCTTAATTCCAAATACCACCAGTATTCTTTAGGATCTAACTTTAAATCTATTATCTTCTGCTGCAACACATCGAGTCGACTCTCTCTTTCACTACCACCAATGATTTCACCTAAGCGAGGAACAAGGACATCCATTGCCCTTACTGTTTTTCCATCATCATTCATCTTCATGTAGAAAGCTTTAATTTCTTTAGGATAATCAGTAACAATAACAGGACCTTTGCAAACTACTTCTGTGAGGAATCTTTCATGCTCAGTTTGCAAGTCTGATCCCCAATGAACTGGGTAGTCAAACTTATCATTACTTTTAACGAGTTCTTTTACTGCATCGGTGTAACTCATATGGGCAAACGGAGTTTCAATCACTTGTTGTAAGACTTTATCGATTCCCTTTTCAACAAAACGGGAGAAGAAGTCCATATCATCGCTACAATTTTTGAGTACTGAAGAGAAAATATATTTTAAGAATTCTTCAGCTACCGCCATGTTTCCTTCTAAGTCACAAAAAGCCATTTCAGGTTCAATCATCCAAAATTCACTTAAGTGTCTTTTCGTGTTAGAGTTTTCAGCCCTAAATGTTGGGCCAAATGTATAGATGTTCTTAAGGGCGAGGGCGTATGTTTCCCCCTCTAATTGACCACTTACTGTTAAAGAAGCTTTCTTTCCAAAGAAATCTTGTTCATAGTCAACACTCTTATCTTCCTTTAAAGGAACATTCTGCAAGTCGAGGGTGGTAACTTGGAACATCTGACCAGCCCCTTCAGCGTCGCTGGTGCTAATAATTGGGGTATGGACATAGTAGAACCCTTTGTCATGGAAATAGGAGTGAACCGCATAACTAAGTTCACTTCTTACCCTTGCTACAGCCCCTATGGTATTAGTTCTTGCCCTTAGGTGGGCAATTTCTCTCAAGTATTCAAGAGAATGTCTTTTCTTTTGAAGAGGGTATGAGTCAACAGGAGACTCTCCGTGAACGGTTACTTCACTTCCCAATAATTCAACAGCTTGATTACCACCAGGAGAGGCAACAAGTTTTCCAGTAACTGAGACACTTGCCCCTGTTGTTATCTTATGTAACACTTCAAGATTATTAAATTGAGTGAGGTCAATAACTACTTGTAATGATGCTAATGAAGAGCCATCATTTAGTTCAAAAAAGGTGACATTTTTGCTGTCTCGTTTTGTACGAACCCATCCTTCAACTACGATACTTTTATCATTAATTGGGGATTTGAGTAATTGTGCTATTCTTGTGTGCATGTAAGGACTCCTGTATGGACGAAACTATTTCATATAATGCTAAGCATTGTCAACAGATATCAACAAGATGGACTTTTATTGATAGTAACAACTGGACGTAATGAGTAAATGAATAGTATAGTAAAGTCATAAATTGGGGGAGAAATGTTTCAAATTATTGGAAATAAGAAATGTATACTCACAAAAAAAGCTCTTCGCTACTGCAAAGAGAGAAATATTGCTCACCAATTTGTTGATACTTCTTTGAGAGAATTGTCAGTAGGGGAATGGGAGAAAATCTTTCATTCTATTGAGGCAACCTCCCTCATAGACTCATCGAGCCAATACTACAAAAAAGAGGGGTATGCTTGGCGAGAATATGATGCTAAAGAAGAGCTCATGGAACACCCTAGTCTCTTAAGAACACCAATTATTAAGTACAAACAGAGAGCTCAATTAATAGAGCGTGAAGATGATTTACCCCTTATGGAAACTCTCTTATGATACGTTATGCAATATTAGGAAGTGGTTCGAGTGGTAACAGCTATATTATAAACTACAAAGAGAGTTCTATCTTACTTGATGCTGGTTTTTCCTTGCGTCAAATAAAAGAGAGAGTTGCTCAAAGTGAGATTGACTTTTCAACTATCAAAGCCCTCTTTATTACCCACCTCCATCCCGACCATGCTCGAGGTGCTGGGGTCTTTGCCCGTCAATCAGGCATACCTGTCTACCTTCACCATCGTATCAATGATACCCTTAAAGCCTTTTCCTCCTTACGAATTCCTCCCCATCTTACCCAATTCTTTCATGTAGGAAAGCCCATCAAAGTTGGGGATTTCACTATCACTAGTTTCCATACCCGTCATGACAGCCCCTATTCAGTAGGGTTTTTTATTACCATAGAACATAAGAGCTTTTTATTGCTCACCGATACCGGAATAGTAGAGCCGAAGATGATAGAATATGCTCATAAAAGTAATGTACTCTTTCTAGAAGCAAATTATGATGTAGCTATGCTTGAAAATGGCCCCTATCCATATCAATTAAAGAGGCGAATTCAAGGACCCCTTGGTCACTTGTCAAACAATGATGCTATTACCTTGCTTAACACCATGAATTCTACTATGGCAGAGAAAGTCTACTTTTGTCACTTATCAAAAACTAACAACAGAGTTGATCTACTTGATCAGCTAATTCAAAAAGAGCTTATCTGGCGTGGAGAGACAACAATATGTCACCACGGGAATTTTTACAGCTCACATCTCGATATATAAAGAGGATGAATGTATGAAACATGAATTATCAAAATTTACCATCAGGCACATACTTGAAAGGTCTACCCAGCGGCATGCAAAGAGGGTAGCCCTCACCGTTATAGGGAATAAAAAGAACACTTACACCTATGAAAAATTAAAAGAAGATGTTGATTCTATTGCAACATACCTCATGAAACACAAAGTGAAGAAAGGGGATAAAATTGGGGTTCTAGGAGAAAGTTCTCCACAGTGGGGAGTTGCTTACCTTTCTGTTGTCTCAAGTGGTGCAATAGCAGTTCCTATCCTCCCAGACTTCTCAGCAAAAGAAGTCTCTACGATTATTAAACATAGTGAACTCTCTGGTATCTTTGTCTCATCAAAGAGCATTGAAAAAGTTCCTACCTCTATCATCAAGGATAAGACC
>SABI01000399.1 GCA_009929055.1 Spirochaetia bacterium
TTTTTTTCACCGTCAGTTTTATCATGCAAACGGTTTAATGTACATCCCCGAATCACCATAGGTTTCCTTCCAATTATCAAACCGCTCATGATAATCTTTAGGGATGCTTTTATAACTGACCTCCCGATAAATATCACTTAACTCTAACAAAGCTTCCAGTAACACTCGCCCGAGATATTTACCAACCCATCCTTGGATTTTCTTATCCAAATAGAAATCTTTATTAACCTGAAAAATAATTGCATGATAAAAAGCATAACGCATCTCACTAAAGAATTCCTTATCAAACGCATCAAACACCTTAACCCGGTGAAAATCTACTTTTTTATACCGTTTGCCTATATGATGCCAGCCTTCCCTATCCAGAAACAGTATCTTTAACCATTTTATGGTTAACTCTTTGGCCGCCTGAATAACCCTGCTGTTGGCACCCTCCTGAGCCATGTACTTAATTATATCTGTCTTGTTCCATTGTGATATTGGTTTTGCGCCGAATTCGTAAGCATCCACAGCATTCACGCTCATGTTAGCTTCCCTGTCCCAGCCACGACCGCTGCCGCCAAAATCGTCCCATTCAAGTAACCTCTCTATCAATCCTTTTATACCCCACATTACTACTCCTCCACAGCTAACCCTGTTTCTTTGACAAACTGGATGTACTCTTTTATGTCTTCATCATAACCCCGCCCTAAAACTGCAGTCTTATATCCCACAGGAACCTTAACTAACCTAGCAAAAAAATCTATATTATCTATGTTATGAAACGTAACACTACTTAATATACTATTGAGATTATTGTCAAAGTCTGGAACATTTGATACTACAAATTTTACAGAAAGTTCTGTTGCATTTTTTACAATATCATCAAATGAAAGAGATAGATTCTTCTCCTCCGACTTCATTGTCTCAAAGAATAATCTTCTCTTTGACGTTCTTGCCCTAAAGTTAAAAGTAATATAAGCGGTAGGAGTAACCTGCACAGTACAACTTGTATCAGCATCATAATTCTGCTCATCAAAGAAAACCTTTGTCTTCCATGCGTCGGTGTGTTTCTTGTTATCCAAGAACAACTTAGCAATCTCACTTTTCTTCATGTTCTTTATCTGACCTAAGAGTGTGCTATTATTCATCTTAGATACTCTACTCTTGCCAAGATATCCCGCTGGCATCTCACCCGTGCGGATAGTCTTCATGTAATCACGTTTATCAATCGTCCTTACTATCTCAAAGTAATTACCTGTTACTTTTTTCTTTACACGGTTCTTCCCGCAAAAAGCCCAATCGTCTACTATCTCAGCAACGTCCTGCACATCCCTTCCAACAGGATGCCTCCGAGTACCTCCCCAAACGACGTATTTTACCTCAGCATAATAAGCGGGTGACTTTTCTTTTGTCTCCACATCTGGGTCAATATCGTAGATAAAATCTTCAAATTCTTCCCGTGACCCAAGAATTACCTCATCATCCACAGTGTAAAAGTCTGTCTTATTATAACGACTTGATGTGTGATGCCACGATGAGTTTTTTAAAAGCTCTTTCAATTCGGACAAAGAAAGTTTTGAAAGTACACCCATCCGATACTGCTTTTCTTCCAGCGTAATATCCTTGTCCCCAGAAAGTATAGACTCTGCATTCTTTAAAATGCCTTTCTTGTTCCACTTTGATAATGGCATCTCTCCTGACAGGTATGCATCATACGCATTCACACTCATGCTATAGTCATTCATGTATCCTCTTCCATTCCCTTCCTCCAATACTCTTATCAATCCTTTTATACTCATACTTACTCACTACTACGTCTATTTATCATACCACTATTCAGCCCACACTTAGCGAACACTCCCTTGCCGGAGATACTCACTCCTTCGGGTAACGATACATTTCTCAAGCTATTACAATACGCAAAAGCGCCAAACCCAATCGACCTGACACTGTCCGGTATATACAGCTCAACCAGCTTATCACACCCGGCAAACGCATCATCCTCAATCA
>SABI01000400.1 GCA_009929055.1 Spirochaetia bacterium
TTGGAAGATTTAGAATCAACTACTAATAGTTTGGCTTTTAATCAAGCATCATTTAATACTTTCTTCCAGCAAAAAACTACTGCTGATATACAGACCGAATTTAATCAAAAGATGGCTGATGAACAACAGCAAATTGAACAGACTACTTCTACTGCTAAAGGATATGTTAAGACCGCTACCGATTTAAGTGCTTCATATTCTAGCCGAAAGAAGGCATTGGACGAGTTGCAAAAACTAATGCCAGAGGTTTTTAGAAATATGAGCCTAGAAAAGTTAGCCGCATTGGGATTAGCAGATGCCTATAATCTAGTCAATAAGGCTGTTTCTGGCATGACTTTAGGAACTGCGAGGACAGATTATTATCAAGCTACTAAAGAGGTACTTAAAGCCGAAAGAGAATTAGCGGAGGCAGAAAGTAAAACTACTGGCGTAAAAGGTTCACGAGAGGCGTTCCAAAGGTTGGAGTTAGCTAGAGAATCGCAACGTCTTGCTAAAAAACAATATCAAGACTTACTTGTAACTCAAAAAACACAAGAAAAGATAGTTAAAACTACCGAACAATGGCGTGATGCTATAGAGCAGGTAAGAAAGGCTAATCCAACAATTTCCGATATAGCAGCTATGGACGATGAAGGTTATTCTGAATACATTAACCGCATTCAGGGTGATTACGAGAACCTTATAACCGCTAACAAAAAATTAGTAGAATCTAATCCGTTTGCTAAAAAAGAAATAGATGCCAACAAAGCACGTATCGAGGCGTATAAAAAAGTTCTTAACGCCATTGGTGGGGCTATTCCTCAAAGTGGTAGTTCTGAAAAAGACCCTGTATATAACAGAGTTAAGCAGCAAATAGATATTATAGATAAGGCTAAATCGTCTTATGAAGAGTATCTAAAGGTTGTATCAGGTAGTGAAGCTGCAAGGCTTGTTAAAGAGCAAACTGGTGTTGACTTTAGTACTAAGTCAGCAGAGGAGCAACTAAAGGCGTTGGACGTTAGTGGAATGCTTTCTAAAAACATCTTAGCCACTCAAAATAGGATTGCCGAACTGACTATTAAGTACGACAAGAAGAGCACTGTAGACAGCTTTAAAGATGCTACAGATGCCGTGCTTAGATACGTGGAGGACAATAGGGAGCGATTTAACGTGTTTCAAAAAATATTATCCGAATCGGGGAACGAAGTACTAGCTAAGAACTTGGCATTCGGTACTACGCCCGTTGAATTTGAAAATTACGCTTCACTGATAAAAGACCAAATAAGTAAGGCGTTAAGGCTTGTTGGTGACAAGGATAATAAAAGCGTTGAGGACTTATTGGGATTAGACAGTAAAGCGTTTGAAGCACAGCCTGACAATATAAAGAAGCTTGTAGAGCTATATAAGAGCGCACAGGAAGATGTATTGTCGAAGTCTAGTGAAACTACATACGAGCTAATAAAGTCTCACCAAAGCATGCAAAATGCCATTAACGCAGCTCAAATAAAAGCTAATTCAGATTATGAGGCTATAGAACTTCAAAGGAAGAATATAGGTGATAAAGTCGCTGACGAAACCATAGCTCAAAGGAAGAAAGACTTGGCTACAGAAATAGCAAATATTAAATTTAATGAGCTAAAGAAAACGTCACTTTGGAAAAAGACTTTTGAAGACTTGAAATATCTTTCTAAGGAAGAGCTTTCTGAAATAATATCTGGCATAGAAGAATCTACTTCATCTATCGGAGGAGCTATGGACGTTTCTAACTTTAAGGAGCTGATAGAGAAGCTTACTTCCTTAAAAGAATCCCTTATAGAAAAAGACCCGTTTAAGGCATTAGCTGATAGCGCAATAAGTTTATCTATAGCTGAAAAGAAATTGCGAGATGCTGAAGACAATTTAAACAAAATTAGAGGAGGTAAAGGTTCTGTAACTAATATAGTAGAAAAGAACGGCAAACTTGTAGCTGTAACCGTTTCAGAAGCTGATGCTGTAGAAGCCCTTACGAGAGC
>SABI01000401.1 GCA_009929055.1 Spirochaetia bacterium
CTCCAACAACAAATGAGATAGATTACATTCTTAAGGCAAAAGAACAAGAGCTTCTGGCTTCTGATAGTAAGTGGCTAGATATAGTAAACAGTGTAAGTGAAAATCAGAATAAATATATAGCATATCAGGAAGCTATGAAAAAGATGGGTGTTACATCTAATACAGACCCTAGGTATCAGTCACTAGCTGAGTGGTCTAATCAATCTAAAGCTACACCTACCATTTCTAAAAGTAAACCACCGCTGCCTCAAGTCAAAGCACCTAGAAAGCCTACAGTAGACTCTAACGTAGTAAAAGCCTCTACGTTTGACCCTAACGCATCCGGCTCATTACATAGTTTAAATTCTGTTAGTCCAACTGGCTCATTTGGCGTGTCACGTATTACCAAGTTTTCTCCATCATCTAATGAGATAGAATCTGTTCCTGAGAATAAGGTAACCACGCCTCTAATAGATGGTAAAGTGGCAGCTAAAAAGGATTTGGAAATGGAATCTTCTTTATCAAAGTATACGCAATTTTCAACTGAAGACTTAACAGCTATTGTGAATCAAATTAATCAAGGAAACCCTGGTATAGACAGGTCTGAAAAGGATCAAATATTTCAAGCCTTGATTTACAAGAAAGCATTGGATTATGAATCTAAAATGTCTGAAAGTATAACAAAGGCATCTCCTGAAATTTTAAATAAAATTTATACCACCATGAACTCTGGGCTATCTGGAATGCTTCCTGAAGATGTACAAAAATATAGAAACAAAATAGAGTCTGCAAGAAGCAATATTAAAAAAGAAGAACTTGATTTTGATTCAACTTGGGTAATTCCGTTATTGGGGCTTACAGAAGAAGAGCGTTTAAGCTTTCTTGCACAGGATGATAACTTGCCTTATCTCAGACTAATAGAAAGTCGTTTGGGTAAGATTAGTGATAGGCCTAGTTTAATTGGACTTGACACTGATGATATTCCAACTAACACTATCCTGTCAAAGGTACTATACAATGTAAAGCAAGTTCGTGCTGGGTCCCAAGGGAAGCTTGATGATATTTTAGTACGTAACTTTTCTGAAAATATACCAATAGTCGGTGAGTCTTTAGCTAAGGCTTTGGTTGGTGACAACCTCACAGAAGCTAAGGTTGGTGATATGTGGGATGTTTTAGCAGCTGATGTTGGTGAATTAGCTGCTGATTCATTAATGTATGTAGCTTCTAGCTATGCGCTTAAACTTGGTGTTAAAGGTGCAGGTAAGTTGTTTAATATGCTTAAAGGAAAAGTATATAAGACACCATCTATTAAAGGGTCTACAACTGCAACTAGTATTGGAAGTGATCCTGTAATAAACAAGCATAAAGCAATTATTTCTAGAAACTTAGCCACTGAGTCTGCAAAAGCACAAAGAGCAGCACAATACTATAGTAATAGTAAACCACAAAATGTAGACCTTAATTTTAGGGATATTGTTGATTTTAACGAAGTTGGTAGATATACTCAGCAGTTAAAAGCCATAGAACGAATTGAGTCCACACCTGCACTACGTAAACAATTCTTAGGACTTGCTACTGAACGAGATAGGTATAATATGATAGATCAGATTGTAACGGTAAGTAGGCCAAAAGCCCCTACACTACCCTCAGCCACTCAGTCAACACCAGTAAAGACTATCACCTTACCTACAGGGGAGACTTTATCCAATCTTTCTGAAGCTAGATCATATCTAACAGACTTTGTTCTTACCGGGGATAAGGCTAGAAAAGTTGCTGCAAAGCTGTCTACAGAACAATTGGATACCCTCGCAACTAAACTGCTTAACGGAGAGGTTCCATCTGGAATGTCAGAGCTAAGAAATTTTATCCTTAACAAAGCTAATAGAGAGTCTTTGTTTAGTGGTGCTACATCTAATGCAACTAAGTTTATGGAATCCTATCCTGGCCTTAATGGTTCTCAGTATGCGTTTTTAGCTGATATTGAATCCAAGCTAAACTCTATGGCTGGT
>SABI01000402.1 GCA_009929055.1 Spirochaetia bacterium
CTATAAGGTTTTAACTCAAGCGTGAATTTCTCCCTTATACCAAGTGCTCTCAAATCAGTTAAAAGTTTGTGATGAAGCTCTTGCATACTCTGATTACCTCCTTATAGAATATGTACACAAGAGCATTATATCACAAACTCATCTCCTTGTTAAGCGGCTTTGCCAACTAAAATTTCTCCCGCAATTTTCTCAATCTCTAATCTCCGTTCCAGAGTATAGTCTTGAGCTACTTCGGTGAGCGAATTTACAAGTCCCCAACGAGTGGTGGAGTAACGCTCTTGCATAAGGTTAATAACTTTACCCATTGCTTCATCAGACAGTTTGGTAGTCAGTTTGAGCCTATCTGTAAAGGCAGTCATATCACTTTCTGAAAGTAAATTGACTTTATCTTTTCGACCAAGCTCAATCATCTCAGCCGCATTTGTAATAAGGTCAGGAATACGAGACATAGAAGATTTAAACTCAGAGCGAAAGTCATCAAGACTAATGCCAACGTGTCTTTGCTCAAACAAAATACCGCCACCTTTGGAAATACAAAGTCCGTTGGTGCAGACTTGCTTGAAGATAAAGAAGCGGACTATCAAAGTGCTACGCCCTACATCAGAAGAGTCAACTTGCACTCCTGCAAATAAATCTTCATTGTCTACCCTCATCATGCGGTTCTGAACGATACGAGCATGGAAACGCTCTTCGGTCAGAAAGAATCCCTTAGTGGAATACTCATGCGGGTCAATGACTTCTCCCAATACATCAAGAATATCAGGAGTATCAAGAGCCATGTAACGGTCACTTAAAATACCTCTTACTCTGCTGTCATGCTCTCTGATAAACAGGTTCTTCCCAAAGTCTTGCAACCATGAGTTGATATTCTCTGCGGCAAGGTCTGTCATACCAGACTCAAGGCACTTATCCATATAGCGAACAGGGACTCCGATTTTATTACAAAGCTGACTCATAGAGTGCTTACTCATCGGAACACGCCGAGGGGTACTGGTCTCATCAGGAACATAAATCAACTGTCCAGAGTCTCCGTCAAAACGGATATTGTTAAATGAAGCATTGGAAATATTAAAGTCCTTACATCTGTTTTGGATTGCGTGAGCTTTACCTGAAAGCTCTTCAAAAGATAACCCTAACTTAGCAACGGGAGTCAACAACTCCCTCGTATCAATTACTGTGTTTTGTGTCACTTTAATCTCCTCCTTAATTAGTATGCTCAACTTATGACTTAATTATACATCACATATAAATTGAAGTCAAAAGTCTACGTCCATGAATACTTTCTTAACTATAGTTAGGTCTGAACGCCCTAACTTTTCAAGTCTTTTCAGTGCGTCCTTAAAAGTAAAGTGAGAGGTTTCAATTTCAAAATCTCTCACCGTATTTTCACTGTCTATAAAGTAGTCAACATATTTCCCAACAAGATAATCTGTTCTCCACACTTTAGAGTTATCAGTTACAGACATAACTCCTGCAAATGGATTGTCATTTCTCTTCTCAAGCTCTGCAACAAGATTCTCAGTACTTATAAGATGTAGCTGATTTTCAAATTCAACCACTCTCTCAAATCTGTGAAACTGTCCTGTCGGGTTTTCTTTATCTGCGGGAACTCTTTCATTAAAGGAAGATACAGGTCTTGTCCAAATCTGTCCCGTCTCAAGACTTTGGTACACTACAACTTCTTCGCCCGTCTCTTCGGTCTTTGCTACAGAATGGACTATGTAATAACCACCTTTAAAATGACGATAGATATTTGCAGTCCTTATCTGGTCAGAAAAACTTGCAAGATATGAGTTAAACATTATCAATTCTCCTTTTCTATTCTATTCTATTCATAATATTGCCCATGATTTGAGTCACTGAATCTTCCCAATGTTGACTCCCATTATATTTGATATTTATATCAGAGACTTCGTAACCATTGAAATACTTCCCGTCAGGACTTAAATACAGGGACTTAATTCTCTCAGCTACAAAAGATATACAC
>SABI01000403.1 GCA_009929055.1 Spirochaetia bacterium
GCTCCTCTCTCTTAGATACCTCTATAATACCATCTCTAATTAACTCATCAGTAATCGGATTAGTCAAATAAACCTTTTTACTCACTTAGAGTTCTCCTTTCTAATAAAGTTGCTTCACCAACTAACACTAGTTGCTCCTAGAAACAACTTTCATTCCATAATCTCTTACTCTCCCTAGGAAATCCTAAGACCTAAGAAGTATAAGAAGGTGTTTATCTAGGGCAATTACAACTAATCATCTACAACATATCATCTCATAGTTTCTTTAACTAACACTATATAATCATTCTAAGCAACAATCAAACCCTATCTTAACATACTTAAAAATCCGTAGGGAAATATTATTATTTTTTATAGGTGTAGTACTTCTCAAAACCCATAGGGAAATATTAATATTTTGTATGGATGCGATACTCCTCGATTTTTCCCACCACTACCGAAGTCCCCCCCTATAGCTCTCCGAATAAGGTTCCTTATTTGAATGGATTAGGGGTTAGGGATAGCACTGTGCTATCCACTCTATTCATCTTTACTACGGGAGCTGTACCATGACCAATGAAAAGCTAGTTCAATCGCCTGAGTGTGAAGACATCTGTGAAAAGATGTATGAAGACGTGTATGAAGACCATGTGTGTCCACGGTGTTCTTCACTATTACATCATGACTATGTTGTTAGCACTGAGACTGGTCTTATTGAATTGGTCTGGTTGTGCCATTACTGTGGTCATATGGAGTAACCTCTTTGGTTGTGGGTCATCCATTAAAACCCTCAAATACATGATTTGGAATTAGGATAACATTCGTTGTCCATACTATCCATAACTACCGGAGGTTTATCATGGCTATTGAAAAGACTAACGAACAATTCAAGCACGATATGGCAACAGCTAGGACATATGTGTCTGCTGAACTCAAGATGTATAACATTGATATCGATGTACGTCTGCTGACTACCATCAGTGTTATGCAATCAATAGCACTCAAGTTCATTGACGGTAGCATCAGTGCTGAAGAAGCTCGTGAAGGCTTTGATGGTGCTATGGCAATGTATACCAACAATAACAAACTGCCTTTCTAACCACCAACTTAACAGGAGTCTATCATGGAAATCTCTATTGCAACTGTAGTTCTGGTTGTTATCCTTCTGTATGTGTTCCGTAATAACATCAGACAACTTAGTGATGCAGCACCGAAGATTACTAGCAGTTTGATAAATCCTGCTGTTCGAGCTGCTATTCACGTAGATCATGTGGTGTCTACTAACTGCAACGAAGCTGCGGAGGAACTCATCGACCGTAACCTTGCAATCAAGGAACGTCTTGATGCAAAGGGTGTAAAGTCCTTCGAAGACATGGACAAGTTGATCAAGTTCCTCAGTTAACCTTTAAATACAAGACTAAGTCATTCCTTTGGCTTAGTCTTGTATTTTTTTACACTAAGAAACTACACTAACTACACTAACTACACTAAGAAACACTAGAACCTTTCCTTTACCACACTAAAACCTACACTAGAACCTTCCCATTACCCTCAAACTTCCTTACCTTCTCCTACCCAATTGATTTTGTTTTAGGATATACTAATAGTAGTCCTACAATATTAATATGTAAGGAAAGGTAATCTAAATCTAACTCAATAGGGAGTAAGAAAATGGAAAGTAATGAAACTTTACCTGAAAGATTTATACAGATGGTAGATTGTTGTAAATCCTATATCCATAGTGATATAATAAGAAACAGACAAGTAATAGGATGATGTAGTAAACATAACATTTGTGTAATGATCTTCAGTACTTGTAAAGACTACAAACAAGACCAATAAGAGTACTACAATACTAACATACATAGTATATTAAAGGAAAAAACGAAAATGAGAAACATTATTTTTGTCAAAGCTGGCACTTTCAAAGATTCAGACAAAGTATATTTCTCCTCTCGTAGTCGTAAGAAAAACCTGTCTTATGGTATTTATCATAATAATGATTA
>SABI01000075.1 GCA_009929055.1 Spirochaetia bacterium
GCTCCTCCTAATTCACTTCATTTATTCATGTACAGTATGTTCCTTTTTCTTGAAATTAAAAGAGGCAAAGTAAGTAATTCGAAAAAAAAGAGATGAGGGGAGCTATTGCTGCCCCTAGAAGGTCTGTTACATACCTGAAGCCATCATATTATGTAGACCTCCACCGTTTTTCACGTTGATAACCACGAGAAAGAATTCCTTTAAAACTTTAAAATAGATAAATTTTGAAACTTTTACTTGACAGCACGAATTTTCTAGTTAACACTAAGTTTATAGTTTGTACTACAAAGTATAAACTAAAGGAGTCGTATATGAAAAAACTTGTATTGTTAGCTTTAGTTTTGACACTTACCGTAAGTCTGTTTGCAGGAGGCGCCAAAGAAGTAGAAGCCCCTGTAGCATCTCCTGAGTGGGAAGCAATGGGAACACCTCTTGCAGACTTGAGAATTAGACAGGCTCTCAGATACGCCATAGACATGGAAACCATTGTTGAAACAGTATTTGAAGGAAAAGCCCAGCGTGCAGTCTCGATGACAGCTCCTGGCTCTTGGCTTGCCGATGGTCTGAATGAGTATACTTACAATCCCGAATTGGCAACCAAGTTGCTGAAGGAAGCACAGTGGCCATCAAATTACGTTCTTGATGTTGTCTACTACTATGGCGATCAGCAAACTGTTGACTTGATGTCAATCATACAGCAGTACTGGGCCCAAGTGGGTGTAAAAGCACAGTTTAGAAAGTTGGAAGGTGACCTAACTGCACAGCTTTGGGTACCACCAGCAGACCGTGTTAACGGACCTTCAGAGATTAAATGGGATTTAGCCTATGCAGCAGTCGCAGCCCTTGCAGAGCATGAGTTCTACAACCGTTTTGATAGCACAGCATCTAACAACTCAACTCTTCCCAAGAAGGCCGAGCTCGATGCTTTAATTGCAAAGACGAATCTGACAGCAGATGTTGAGCAACAGAAAGTTGCATTCAAGGCAGTACAGAAAGAGATCAATGAAAATATGTATATCATGCCTCTTTACCACCAGCTCTCTTTTATCTATACGAGTGATAAGATAGACCTCAAGGGTGGCAAATTTGGTAACGACCAGTTCTCTTATGAAAAGAATCTACTTAATTGGACAACTACTCGCCCTGATGGCATGATTTATACCAATACTGGACCTACTGAGTTTTATCAGATGCCAGCAGTTAATCCAGGTCAATTCCTTTACCAAGAAGTTCTTTTTGACCGATTGGTCAATGCCGATGAGAACCTTACTCCTACCGATGGCCTTCTTGCTAAAGAATACAGCGTAAGCCCTGATGGTATGCAAATGGTCTTCAAATTACGTGATGGCGTCAAATGGCATGATGGCAAACCTTTTACTGCAGAAGATGTACGCTTTAGCATTGAATATATGTTACAGATTCCAGGTCTTAATGCAGTAGCAGTAACTACCTATAGTTCTATTAAGGGAGCACAAGATTTCTTAGATAAGAAAAGTGACCATATTAGTGGTATCGCTATTAATGGTAATACTGTCACCATTACTTTCGATAAACTCGACCCTAATGCTCTTTTGACATTTAGTCAGTGGCCCATTTTACCATCTCACTTGTTAGCTGGTTCTAACCCTGTTACAGCACAGCAAAATGCATACTGGCAGAACCCTATTGGAACTGGCCCTTTCAAGGTCTCTCAAACAGTTCTTGGCAACTATGGAATTCTTGAAAGAAATAATGACTACTTCTTCAAGGGTAATGGTAATGTTAATAAAATTTACATGTATTCTTCTGTTGAGAATGATGCAAATCTTCTAAAAAATGCAGAGGGTGGAAAGATCGACTATGCATGGAGTAAGAATGTTCAAGATGCACAAGGTATGGCAAATATAAAAGGAATGGCCGTTCAACCTGTTAATATTAGGTATACACGATTGTTCTACATGAACCAGTATCCCCATTCTGCCAACATAAAATAAGCAGAATTGCTCGTATTGCCGGATAGGGATATTTCCCTTTCCGGCTTTATCTCAATCGAACCGAGGTCAAGTTATGATTAACTTTATTGTCAGAAAGATTCTGCTACTTATCCCAATGCTTATAGTTATTAGTTTCCTTATTTTTCTTGGTGTGGAGCTTATGCCAGGAGATGCGGTAGACTTTATGATTCCTCCTGATGCTCTTGCTACCATCTCTCCAGATAAGCTTGAGGCTCTTCGAAGTGAATTGGGACTTAATGATCCCTTTCTTGTCCGTTATGTGACGTGGTTAGGTAATACTATACAGGGAGATTTTGGCTACAGTCTACAAAGTGGTGTTGCTGTATCAGAGTTGCTAGCTAGCAAGTTGCCTGCAACCTTAGAACTCTCTATAGCAGCACTTCTTTTATCAACCTTTTTTGGAAGTCTACTTGGTGTTGTCTCAGCTTTAAAAAAAGGAAACGCAGTAGATACCATCCTTACCATTTTTGGTATGATAGGAGTAGCTATACCCCAATTCCTTTTTGGTTTGATTATGATTATGTTTTTTGTTTTCAAGTTGCAGTGGCTTCCTGTGGGGGGAAGAATGACACCAGGTTCAGAATCGTTTTTTATGCGACTTGAATACTTGGTTCTTCCTGCCCTCACATTAGGGCTCTCTCTTACTGCAGGAGTCATGCGCTATAGCCGATCTAGCATGTTGGATTCCCTTAATAAAGATTATATAAAAACAGCCCGCTCTAAAGGTTTGCCTGAATGGAGAGTTAATCTCGTACATGGTCTTCGTGTAGCAATGACCCCTGTAGCGGTTCTTATTGGTTTCCGTCTGCCCATGCTTATAGGAGGGGCGGTAGTCATCGAACAAGTTTTTCAATGGCCAGGTGTAGGCCAAATGTTTGTTGCTGCAGTACGAAATCAGAATACCCCTGTTATCATGATGGTAGCCTTCTTTTCTGTCCTGATTGTTTTACTATCTAGTATTCTTGTTGATGTAGTAACTGCACTTCTTGATCCTCGGGTCAAGCTTTCCTAGGAGGATTACCTATGAGCTCAAAAGCATTGCAGAAAAAAATGGATGAACTTCTCTATAAAGAAGACCATGGTTTACTCACAGTAAGTACCACGAGTCGTACTTTAAGGAAAATAATGGCAAACAAACTAGCTATTGCTGGTTTTATAGTCTTTGCCCTGATGGTACTCATGTGTGCTATTGCCCCCTTGCTCACTACATACGGACCAAATGCTATCGATCTTAGAAACAGGCTTAGCAGTCCCTCAAAAGGGCACCTGATGGGGACTGACCAGATAGGTCGAGATATATGGACTCGTATTCTTTATGGTGGAAGAATCTCTATCTTCGTTGGTTTAGGAAGTGCTCTAGGTGCTGCTTTAATTGGAGTATCTCTTGGTACCTATGCAGGGTACCGAAGAGGGAATCTTGATTCAATTGTTATGAAACTTAGTGAGATTATGATGAGTTTTCCTCAAATAATCCTTGTTTCAATCTTAGTAACTATACTTGGTCAGAGTCTATGGAATCTTTTACTTATATTCATCCTTACAGGATGGCCTAGTATGTATAGAATGGCCCGTTCTCAAATGCTTAGCATACGAGAACAAGAGTATATCCAAGCTCTTCAAGCCTTCGGTATTAAGAGAAGTATTATTGCTTTTAAGCACATGCTCCCCAATGCTATTGGACCTATATTTGTTAATATTACTCTCTCTACAGCAATGTTTATCCTGCAAGAGGCATCTTTAAGTTTCTTGGGACTTGGAGTTCCTTTGGAAACGGCAACTTGGGGAAATATTCTCAATGTTGCTCAAGACCTTACCATTCTTCGTGAGGCATGGTGGGTATGGCTCCCAGTAGGGCTGGTGATTACGGTATTTGTCATGGCCGTTAACTTCATTGGTGATGGTCTAAGAGATGCTGCAGACCCAACTCAGGTTGGGTAATAGGAAGATGCATATGCAAACTATTTTAAAAGTGGAGAACCTTCACGTAAATTTTTATACTAATCAACGGTGCAATAAGGCCCTCAGAGGCATCTCTTTTGAGTTAAAGAAAGGTCGTACGTTGTGTATGGTTGGAGAATCTGGTTGTGGGAAAAGTGTAACAGCAAATGCTATAATGGCTTTGTTGCCTGAACTTTCCCGTATTGAAGAGGGATCTATAACGTATTGGGAAAATGGTGAAAAGAGATCTTTGGAAACACTTAAAAGAAATGGGCCAGAAATCCGAGCTCTTCGCGGAGAAGAGATTGCTATGATCTTTCAAGATCCCATGACTGCCCTCAATCCTGTTTTCTCTGTTGGATTTCAGATAAATGAGATGCTGATGTCCCACTCGTCTATGAGTAAAAAAGAAGCAATAAAAAAATCTATCTCCCTACTTACTGATATGGGTGTTCCAGCACCAGATCAACGAGTATTTGAATATCCACACCAGTACTCTGGGGGGATGCGACAGAGGGCTATGATAGCAATGGCAATGGCATGCCAACCGAAAGTTCTTATAGCAGATGAGCCTACAACTGCCCTTGATGTGACTATCCAAGCCCAAATATTTGAATTAATGAATACCCTTAAAGAGGAAAAAGAGATGGCAATGATGCTCATCACGCACGATATGGGGGTGGTGGCAGAGATGGCCGATGATGTTGCTGTCATGTATATGGGCTTGATCGTTGAGAGTGGT
Organism: Spirochaetia bacterium; assembly: GCA_009929055.1. Lineage (GTDB taxonomy): Bacteria > Spirochaetota > Spirochaetia > Sphaerochaetales > Sphaerochaetaceae > SABI01. The sequence continues at coordinate 4,675 of SABI01000075.1, forward strand.
ACTGTCATGCAAGTGTTAGGGAACCCAACCCATCCATATACTAGTGCCTTATTAGAGTCTATTCCCATATTAGGAAAGGGAAAGAGCCAAAATTTAGAGCCCATTAAAGGGACCACCCCTGATCCTTACAACAGACCAATAGGTTGTCAATTTGCACCACGTTGCAAATATGCCGATGAAAAATGTCATACAAAGATGCCTCCTGAGTTCTTTGTTGATGAAACCCATATGATCCGCTGTTTCAAGTATGAGGAACTAAATCATGGAAAATAAGAAAGAATTATTGCTCAAGGTTGAAGGATTGGAGACACATTTTCCGGTTAAGAAAGGGGTGTTTAAGCGAACAGTCGCCCATGTACGCGCTGTTGATGGGGTAGACCTTGAAGTATACCGTGGTGAAACACTTGGTGTTGTTGGTGAATCAGGTTGTGGAAAGACTACTTTGGGTAAGTCCATATTACAGCTTTATCGTCCTACTGCTGGTAGTGTTGAATATACATTCCCCGAAGGGAAGAAAGATTTAAGAAAGCTTAGTCATAAGGATTTAGATGAGGCTAGAAAGAAGCTTCAGATTGTATTTCAGGATCCCTACTCCTCTCTTAATCCTGCATTTACTATTTTCGGATCATTTGTTGACCCGTTAAATAAGTTTGGAGTAAAAAAGAAATCCAAGCAGCAGAAATTAGTAGGGGACCTTTTGGAAGCGGTAAACCTTCCTCGAGACTATATGAGCCGCTATCCTAACGAATTCTCTGGTGGACAACGTCAGAGAATTGGCATTGCACGTGCCCTCTCTGTCAATCCAGAACTCATCGTTTGTGACGAGGCTGTCTCTGCACTTGATGTATCCATTCAGGCGCAGGTATTAAAACTACTAAAGAAATTACAGATTGAAAGGAATCTTACCTATCTTTTTATCACCCACGATCTTTCTGTTGTTGAGTATGTATCTGACCGCATAGCAGTCATGTATCTAGGGAAGATTGTTGAGCTTGCTAACACTGAGGAGTTGTTTAAGAACACATTGCACCCGTATACTCGTGCCTTACTTTCTGCCATACCTATTGCCGATATTACTAAGAAAAGAAAGAGGATACCCCTCCAAGGAGATGTCCCTTCTCCGGTCAATCCTCCCTCCGGGTGTCCATTTCACCCTAGGTGTCCTAATTGTAAGGAGAAGTGCAAGGTTGAAAAACCTCTTTTAACAACTTATCAGATAGAGAAAGAGGAGCATTTTGTAGCTTGTCATTTTGCTATGGAGTTTATGCATGAGAATAAAATGAGTGAGTAGTGTGAATAATTTGTGTGTATAAGGACTAGCTCTTTATTGAGTCAATTAAAAGGCTCAATAGCATACAAAAATCATAAACTGTGAAGTGAGCATGTTTTAGGAAAAATAATAGAATAATTATCTACATATTGAGGAGAAAGGAAATGAGTAAGTTCGACATTACAACCATCAAAGGGGTAATCCCTGCAATGGTTACCACCTTTGATGAGAATGAAGAGGTAGATTTGAAAAGGGGACGAGATTTAGTGAGGTTCCTTATTGATGCTGGAGTACATGGACTCTATATCACTGGGAGTACTGGTGAGGGATTTCTGATGACAGGTGAGGAGCGAAAGTCTTTCTGTGAAGCAGTTATCGACGAGGTAAAGGGAAGGATTCCTGTAATTGTGCATGTTGGTGACATTGGAACAAAAAAATCGATTGACCTAGCAAAGCATGCAGAGCAAGCGGGAGCTGATGCAATCTCTTCTGTTCCTCCATTCTATTACAGATTCAATGGCGATGACATCTATAACTATTATAAGGATATTTCAGAGAGTGTTTCTATTCCTATGATTGTCTATAACATCAGTCTCGCTGGCTTGATGAGCAATGCTTTAGTTAAGCGAATCGCCTCAGTTGATAATGTGAAGGGTCTTAAATTTACAGGCCGCGAACATGATGATATGTGTGCACTAAAGCAAGAACTAGGTTCTGATTTTATGATCTACTCAGGTTGCGATGAGATGGCTACCCAAGGTCTTCTTGCAGGAGCTGATGGCCTCATTGGGTCTACTTACAACCTCATGCCTGATACTGCAATTGAGATGTATAACCTCACTCAAAAGGGTGATTATGTTGGAGCATTCGAAATTCAGAAGATTGCAACTAAACTAATTCATTTCATTACTCAGTGGGATTTCTTCCCAATCATGAAAAATCTCATTACATCGTATAGTGTAGATGCAGGATATTCCAGAAGGCCGTTTGCCGCCCCTAGTAAAGAGCTTATGAGTAAGATCAATAGCTTCTGTCTTAACCTTAAGGAAGAGCATAAGGGTCAGACACATATCGCATTCATTGATAGGATGTGATATATTGCTAGGTTGAAACTAGGTATTTCACCTATGTACTATATAGAATTTCAAGGAAATGATGATGAAAAATTTGAAGACTAAGAAACTATATCTTCAGGTATATGATGAGTTACGACATTACATTTTGAAGAATAACCTCAAACCAGGTGATAAGATTCCCACAGAAATGGAACTTTCTCAGGTATTAGGTGTTTCTAGGAATGTCCTCAGAGAAGCTATTAAAACTCTTGAAATTCTTGGAGTAGTAAGTTCAAAACCTGGAGTAGGGATGATTGTAAACGCCTTTTCTCCCAGTTCGCTCTCAACCTGCATGTTTCTCAACCTTATCGATGATAGGGGGGATCAATTTAGACAGTCACAAGAGGTTCGTAAGGTATTGGAGATAGGCTTTGCCCAACAGTGCTTCGATTCCATTACTGATAATCAAATTTCCCGTATGGAGGATTGTGTGAATGCAATGCAGTCCTTTGAGGAGTATGAAGATTTTTATGATGCAGATGCATATTTCCATCGATGTATGTATGAGAACCTTGATAACAAGATGCTTATAGCATTTCTGGACTCTGCATGGGAATGTGATCGAAGTTTTCGAGCAAAGGTAGTAGAAGATAAAGCCTTGCGCATTAAAAAGCATAGTGATATCTGTATTGCCTTACGTGAGCGACATTATGATGCATTTATGGCAAGTCTTGTTTTTCACTTTACTTATAAATATAAATCTGCTGGGACACGAGAAGAAGAATAGTTATGATTCACCGTGATAACGACTACGCGATAATACATGCCAAAGTCATGATAGATAAAAAATTGCTTGAAGATGTGACCATTGTAGTAAATCAAGGAATTATTATGTCTGTTGGAGACTATGACTCGTCAAAGGTACAACATCTTAGAAAGTATGATGCTAAAGGGAGCTTTGTAGGGCCAGGCCTCATAGATATGCACATCCATGGCTGTGGTGGGTTTGATTCAACTAAAGGTAACATACAAGAAAACCTTGAGTGTTTAGCTTTGTTTCTTGAAGAAAGAGGTATCACAAGTTTTCAGCTTGCTATTGTCTATGATTTAGATGTATTGATTCAGATTAAGCAGGCTTTGATTGAAAGCTCGTTTCTTGGAAACTATCTAATTGGGGTGCATATAGAAGGACCTTTTATTGCACCTGAGAAGAAGGGTGGGATTCTTCCTTCATGCATTTTAGGATATGAGAGGAGCTATCTAGATAATATCATTGCTGTAAAGCGAGGAAAAAGGTCTCTAGTTACCACCATGACTATTGCACCGGAATTGCCAGGTAGTGAAGAATTAACTTCTCTACTAGAAGAGAACAACATTGTTGTGGCCTATGGTCATAGCAATTGTTTGCTAGAACAACTAAAGCCTAGAGAGAAGAACCATATTACTCACCTTTTCAATGCGATGAGCAGCATAGATCACAAAAATCCTGGCATAGCAGCCATGCCATTTGTTCGTGATTTTTATCATTCGACGTATGAGCTGATCTGTGATGGGGTACATGTAAACCCTTCTATGATTGATTTTACCTTTACCACCCTAGGAACCGGTAGGATTTGTCTAATTAGTGATGCAATGAACCTAGCTGGAATGGGGCCTACAGAGGGGTTCTATCTAGGAAAAAAGATCTACTCGGATGGAAGGGCTTGCTATTATAGTAATAATAACGTCCTGATAGGTTCTTCTACTTTAATTTCTGAATCAGCTAAGATGCTTTTTCAGGATGGCTTCTTAGATTGGGATTCTTATTTTCAAGTTACATCAGAGAACCCTTTAAGGGTCCTCTCTCAAACAGATAAGGGGTTTGTCAAACCCGGATATAAGGCTGATCTTGTAGTATTCTCAGACAACATGGATATCATAGATGTGTTTAAAGTAGAGTAAAAAGTGTATTTTATGCATATTTTATTGTAAATGATGGGTAGATAGGTGAGGTTAAGTATGAAAAACAAGTTTTCTGTGCAAGCTAACGAGTATCAAACAATGCTCCTAGACAATGTGCTTCCCTTTTGGTTAAACAATGGTTTTGACCGACAGTACGGTGGAATGTTGACAGGGCTTGATCGTGAAGGATCTCTTTTAGAAACGGATAAGTCAATCTGGTTTCAAGGGAGAGCTCTTTGGGTTTTTAGTGAAGCCGCACGAATCTATAGTAGGCAATCTGAGTACCAAGAAGTATGTGCCTCGCTTGTTGAATTTATCGAGAAGCATGGGTTTGATCCTACTGATGGACGCATGTATTTTAGGGTAAGTCGTGAAGGAAAACCTATTGTAAAGCGAATACGATATGTTTTTAGCGAGACTTTTGCTATCATAGGATTCGCATCATACAGCAGAGCTTTTGGAAAAAAAGAATATGCTATCAAAGCTTATGATCTCTTTAAGAAAGTATTAAAGACTCTCAGCACTAAAGATCTTCTAGTTCCTAAGTTTGAGCGACAATCAAAGGGATTTGGAGTTCCTATGATATTACTTAATACAGTACAAGAACTAAGAGAAGCATGCCCTGAGCACAAAGAAGAATTGACTTCTTTCATCGATGACCTGCTTCAAGAGATAGAACAGTATTTTGTTCGACCGGAGCTTGAGATTGTGGTTGAACAGTGCTCCGCTGATGGATCGTTGGAACTCGAACACTTTGAAGGAAGACTCCTTAATCCGGGTCATGCAATAGAAGGCGCCTGGTTTATAATGCGTGAGGCGAGATATCGTGAAAATAATACCAATATTATGAATTTAGGAACAAAAATGCTCGACTGGATGTGGAAAATAGGTTGGGATACAGAGAAAAAAGGTATTATCTATTTTCGTGATGCACTAGGTAGAAGTGCTACCGATTACTGGCATGATATGAAGTTTTGGTGGCCGCAGTGTGAAGCTTCCATTGCTAATCTTATGGCATTCATATTGACAGAAAAGGAGGAGTATCTCAATCAATTTATTGAAGTTGATAGGTATATAAAGGCTAATTTTGTTGATGAAGAGGCTGGGGAGTGGTATGGATACCTACACCATGACAACTCTTTATCCACTCCCTTGAAGGGAAATATGTTCAAAGGGCCGTTTCATATACCTAGGATGTATCTAGTGTGTGCTAGTCTACTCAATGAGCTCTCTTTGATAAAGAAAAATTAGCTCTTCTTGTTACTTTGCATGGTATTGTTATGAATAGAGATTGTTCTTTAGGTCTGCTATGTGCATAAAGGTTAGTACGTGAGTCTGTAAAAGAGATGAGGGCAGCTATTGCTGCCCCTAGAAGGTCTGTTATATACCTGAAGCCATCATATTATGTAGACCTCCACCGTTTTTCACGTTGGTAAAT
>SABI01000404.1 GCA_009929055.1 Spirochaetia bacterium
ACCTTTGTTTGGAGATATTGTGTTTCCCTGTTTGCATTATGATCAATAAGGTGAATGTGTCCATGAAGTAAATAACGAGGCTTAAATACTTTCATAAACCATAAGAACACCTTAAAGCCTCTATGACACATATCAGGAGCATCGCCAACATTGTACGGAGCAGCATGTGTTAATAAGATATCGAGAAATCTCTTATAGCGCAATCTATTATAAAGCAAATGAGGTAGCATAAAGAGAATTCTTAACGCCATTTCTACTTCAGTAAACTGATGTTCTCCCTTATTATAGCGCATCGATCCTCCAAGCCCTGCTATGAGCAATCCTGTTTTTTTGTCTTTAATGACCTTCCCATCAATAAAGTCTCCCCCCACCCCTACGATAAGTTTATTTTTATCGAAAGTGACATTATGGGCGAATTCATCAAGGTGATTTGGTTTTTTAAATTTCCCGATATCATCGGTGTGGTGATTACCAAAGATAAAATAGAAAGGCTTATTTAAAGAAGAGACAATATATTCATAATATTTTAAAGGAAGATCTCCAGCGGAGAGGATAATATCTACATCACTATAGCGAGAGGCTATATTAGGGGAGTATACAAGAACATCTTTGTCGTCTGAGATACATAATATTTTCATACCACTACATCATAGCATACCCACACTCAGCTGTAACTATTTCTCCTGTCATTGCCTTCGATAATGATGAACACAGGAATGTAACAAGGTAGGCAATATCTTCAGGTTCTACTAACGAGTGTAATGCTGCTCGTTGAGTATAAGAAGCAACCAATTCTGGGGCGTTTTTTAACAAATCAGGACTATTAATAAGCCCTGGAGCTACTGCATTCACTCTAATTCCGTATTCACTTAGCTCTTTAGCAAGACTTCGGGTGAAAGCAGAAACAGCTCCCTTAGAAGCATCATAGTGACTTGTTCCCCCAAAACCAGGGCGAGAAGCATTCATACTACTAATATTTACTATTACTCCACGGCTCTTTTCTAGATAGGAGTGAGTATACTTCACCATCTTCCATATCCCCTTCACGTTTATATCCATCACATCGTTCCACTGTTCATCAGTAAGGCCTGTAATTCTCTCTACAGTAAACACACCAGCGTTATTAATAAGGATATCGAGAGAGGAATCGGTCAGGGCTTTCTCTAAAGCACTACGAATAGAATAATCATCTCTTAAATCTATTAAGACAGCTTTAGCAGTTATACCATACGCTTTTTCTAATGATTGACTGAAAGAAGTAGCTTCACTTTTTCTCATCAAGGAGCTGTAGGAGAAAAGGATATTCACCCCTTCCTTTGCTAAAGAGGTACATATGGCCCTTCCTAGATTACTCATTCCTCCAGTAACAAAAGCCCTTTTTCCTTTAAGTAACAGATCCATATAATTCTTCCTTCTTATGGTGCTAAAAATTCACTCAGAAACGCAAGATCTTTTTCTTTTACAAGAGAAGTAATAGAAGAGTGCGTTGCAAGGATAAAACCTTCTTGAGTGTAGGGGGGGATACAAGTAGTTGTACAAAGGGCATATCCTCTTTCACCCCCTTTTTTAAGTCTACTCCCTTGCCAAAGATTGCTTGCTACGTGCTTAACGCCACTATCTTCCCCTTTTATTCCTAAGTAGGAGATGTGAACTCTTTTATCCTCATCAATGATTACCTGTTCAATAGGATCTCCACTAATGAATGTCCAGATTTCATGAACGTTGATTTTATGGAGAGCAGAGAAACTCATTTCTGTCATCAAGTAATAGATAACTGAAGCAACAGAATCTGGTGAGCCGAGTACTTTTCGAAAATAGCCCCCTTCTTCTGGGAGGGGGGCTAGATTATACTCTTTTACAATTTCCTCTATTATACGTTCCATTCTTTTACAATTTCTCTTACTAGAGTACTAAAGGTTTTCATCACCTTCTTCCCTGTTTCAAGGACTTCCGCATGGTTAAGAGGTTGACTCAAAA
>SABI01000076.1 GCA_009929055.1 Spirochaetia bacterium
GTATTAGTGTAAGAGAGAAGGAGATTTTGCTGTTATTAGTTAAAGGAGATACTTCTCATGAGATAGCTGCTAATCTATTTATTTCGCATAACACAGTAAAATCTCATATTAAACATATTTATGAAAAATTACATGTTTCAACTCGAGTACAACTCTTTTCTCTTCTTTCAAATATTAACGAAAAGAAAAATTAATGTGTTGATTCTCCATCTGCTATATCTGTAATACTGACATTAATGATTTGTCTTTTTCCACCAAACTCAAAGGCGACATGCACCCTCTTATGGTGGCGATCAACTTTCACGATTTCCCCTTTCATATCAAATAAGGGGCCATCAATTACTTTAACAAGTCGACCTTCCTCAAACTTTACTCTACTAGGTTGGATAGTTCCTTGATGGTTATAGACCCACCGGGCATACTCTTCATCACCACCTTTCAAGGAGAGGGTGTTATCTGGGTTTCTTAATATTTTATAAGCATTACGTTCTTGTTTTATAAGAAAGAGGGGGAAAGGGAAATCATCATCTAGGTAAAGAAACACATATCCAGGAATAAGAGGTTGTTTTACCTTACTCCATTTTCCCATCTTTTTTTGTTGCATGATGCGTATAGGAAAGAATACTTCTATTTCTTCATTGAGGAGTTCTCTTACACTTTTTTTTATCGTATAGACAAGTTGCACTTCTGAGCCTGTTTTACAGTAAAGACAATAACTTTTCATCTACTACCCTATTACATGGTGGCCAGGACGAACAAACTCTGGAACGAATACATGAAGGTGTTTTATAACTTCTTTGGGATTAAGAGTGTGAATTTTATGATAAAATTCTAAAAATTCTTCTTCGCTACAAAGCCCATTTACTTTAGCTTTATAGACTTTAGGGTTATCAGTAGCAATGGTATTATCGAGGTCACTTAATTTTTCTTCATATAATTTTTCACCAGGACGCAGGCCTGAAATAATTATCTTACTTCTCCCATCGCCAAAATATTTTAATAACCTAGTTGCAAATTCATAAATATTTACTGGCTCTCCCATCTCTAAAACCATTACTTCTCCCCCATTACCAAGTGATCCAGCTTGGAATACAAGTGAAACTGCCTCAGGAATCGTCATGAAGTAACGGATTATATTTTTATCGGTAACAGTAATAGGTAAGCCATTTCTCATTTGCTCTAAAAAGAGAGGTAGCATTGACCCCCTACTTCCTAGTACGTTTCCAAAACGAACTGCAATTATTTCTGTCTCTTGGCTGCTCAACATTCGAGCAATCTTCTCTGCTACTCTTTTAGTTGCTCCCATCACGTTTGTTGGGTTTACTGCTTTATCTGTTGAAATAACAATACATCGGCTTGCTTTATGTGTTACAGCACTTTTAAGGACATGATAAGTTCCCATTATATTGGTCTTTACTGCCTCTTCAGGATAATATTCCATCATCGGAACATGCTTAAGGGCAGCTGCATGGAATACAATTTCAGGTTGATATGTTTTATAAATTAAATCTACTTTTTCTGCATCTCGAACATCACATACAATAGGGAGGATTTTCTCACTAAACTCATCCCTATAATTATGCAACCTTAAAGAGAGGTCATGGAGCTCTGTTTCATCAATATCTACTAACAATAGTTTAGCTGGGTCATATTCTAAAAGCTGCCTACAAATTTCACTTCCAATAGACCCACCTGCCCCTGTAATAAGAATTCGTTTACCATTGACCATCTTTTTTATTGGCTCTCTATCTAATACAACAGGACTTCTTCCAAGTAGGTCTTCAAAATTAATTGATCTAATATCTGCAACATTTTTCTTTTTACTCTCAAGTTCAAAGAGGGAAGGAATTATCTTTACTTCGATTCCAAATCGCTCAGCTATCTCAAGAGCCTGTTTCATCTTATTTCCTGATAGATTTGTTATCCCGATAATAAGGACTTGAATATCTGCTGTTCTAAAGATATCGGGCATATGATCTATGTTACCAAGAACCCTAATGCCATTAATCATAGCCCCTTTTTTTATAGGGTTATCATCAATAAACCCAATTATATTATACTGGAGCTTATTTCTAAAATGTTGGCGAACAAGTTGCATTCCAATTTCACCAGCTCCATATATCATTGCCTTTTGGACTTGCGCAGTTGTTGTGGTTTTCATCCGATAGGTATGGGTAATTCTATAGACAACTCGATATCCTAGTAAGAGTAGAAGTGAATATGAAGTAAAAGGGAGAACTTTTCTAAATACAAGACCAAAATCTTTAGTGATAAAAAGCAGCACTCCAGTAAAAAGGAGATTAGCAAAAACAATAGCAAGACCACCACGTAGGACTAATTCAAGAGAGCTGTCAATGAGTCTTATTGAGTACACTCTAAAGAGAGTGAGCATGATAAGATGAAAAATTATTGTAATTAAAAAAATGTCGAAAGAAACAAAAACTGCATCATAAGGAGCACTAAGTGTAAATAAAGTGAGTAAGTATGACAAGAAAAGGAGAAGAGAGTCACTAAGCATCATGAGAAATCTTCTCGCTAATCGTTCTAATCTATGTTTCATATAATTCCGTCCAATATTGATAAAATCTTTTACTTTCTTTCATAGCGTATACGTTTAAAAACAAAGCATATCAAACTATCTAATAAAATAACAGCATACCTATAAACAAATATTTTTAAGTATAGTTACGATAACTGCTTATATTGAATATATCTAGATATTAGATATACTACCTCGAGTCAAATAACAATCGAAATATATAACATATGGTAAATATACGATGTATAATAATTATTGTTTTTTTAGAGAAAAACCTGCAGTAGAACATCCATAAGCAGGTTTTCTCATACACGATCTTAATTTGAGTAGAAAAGAATCTATTACTCTCTCGTTTTATATTCTTCTAAAGCAACTCTAAGACATAACATTGCATTTCTCAAATCCTCTTCATTTAAGACATATGCTATTCTCACTTCATCTTTACCGAGTGACTCATCTACATAAAACCCATTTGCTGGGGCTAGCATGAGAGTTTGATTTTGGTAGCTGAAGTCTTTGAGTAAAAAGAGACAAAAATCTTCTGCATCAGCTACTGGAAGTTTAGCTATAAGGTAGAAAGCACCTTTAGGCATGCTGCAATCAACTCCGGCAATGGTATGTAATTCTTTAACAAGAAAATCTCGTCTCTTTTGGTATTCCCCTTGAACTTCTTTGATATAAGAAAGAGGAGTCTGTAGTGCTGCTAGGGCTGCAGTTTGTTCAATATCAGGAGGGCAGAGTCTCGCTTGAGCAAGCTTAATTGCCCCATCTATTACATCTTGATTTTTTGTAACAAGAGAGCCAATACGAGCACCACACATACTATAGCGTTTAGAGAACGAGTCAACTACGATAACTCTATCAGAATATTCAGTGAATGTAAGGGCACTAATGAATTCATGTCCATCATAACAAAACTCTCGATACACCTCATCAACGATAAGGAAAAGGTCTCTCTTTTTCACAAGGTCTAATAACTGTTGTAATTCTTGTTTACTATAAATATACCCAGTTGGGTTATTAGGAGAGCATATCATAATAGCCCGTGTTTTATCATTTATCTTTTTCTCAAACTCACTAATATCAGGTAAACTAAAGCCCTCTTCAAAACGGCTGGTAACGCTTTTGAGCACTACCCCAGCCCCTTTTGCAAAGGAGCCTACATTAGTGTAATAAGGTTCTGGAACAATGACTTCATCAAGAGGATCACAAAGGGTCATTAAGGTAAATTGTATTGCTTCACTTCCCCCTGTTGTTACCATAATATTCTCAGGTTTTACCTCTACATTATATTGACGATAATACTCTGGGAGGGCTTGGCGAAGTTCTTCATCACCCTCAGATTGACCATAAGCAATTATTTCATGGTTATACCCTCGTATTGCTTCAAGGACTTGAGGTGGTGTCTTAATATCGGGTTGTCCAATATTTAAATAATATACATGTATCCCTTTTCTTTTTGCTTCATTAGCATAAGGGACTAATCTTCTGATTGGAGATGCTTGAAAACTTGATATTCTGCTAGATAAATCCATGTAATACTCCTTTTTTTGGAAAGACTACCCCCTAAAAACCAATTATTTGAAGGAGGTTGGGGCCTTTTGACCAGCCGAGAAGAGAAGAAGATCCGATTGTTAGTCTCGGTATACCTCTCTGCTCCCCGGCAATGGAGCTTGTGGGTTGGCTTGACTCATATCAACTAGCCTGTGGATAAACTGACGGTTGTCGAGTAGTGGACTTAATGGGCGGCCATGGTGAAGTCTGCTGATAACCCTTGCAAAGAGTTCAGTAACATCTGCTTGGACAAACCATTCTTTACTTGTAAGTTCTTTATCGTGGAACACAGCGTTAGTTCCCACAACTCGGTAGAAAACACCCTCTTGATACGCAGCATCAAAAGCTTCTCTTGCTGTTCCATTGAAGAAAGGGAGAGAAACTAGACAAATAATCTTTTTTGCACCAAGATTTTTTAATTCTTTCATTGCAATTAAGAGGGTTCCCCCTGTTCCAATCATATCATCTGCCATGAGAACTGTTTTATTAGTTACATCTCCTAAGAGGCTAATAGAACGAATGTTTGAACTTTTAGCGTCTTTAGAAACAACTGAATAATCTCTCTCTTTATATAACATAGCAAGGGGACGATGAAGGGCTTCTGCGTAGAATTTATTCCGTTGTACAGCTCCAGTATCAGGAGATACTACAACAAGGTCTGGGTCATTAAAATCAATGATCTTATGAAGTTTAATAAGTGCTTGGTAGGAAGCATGGAGATTTTCAAGGTGAGTTTGATTAAAGCAATTTTCAATTTCTCTACTATGAATATCGAGGGTAATAATCCTTTCTACTCCCATATTCTCACACATTCTTCCAAATAAAGCGGCCGTAAGGGCTTCTCTTGAACTCTTTTTATGCTGCCTTGCATAGGGATAAGTTGGAAGAACGAGGGTAACACTTTCAGCTCCACTATTTTTAAGGGCACTAATTGTGGTGAACATAAACATGATGTGATCGTTTATACTAAGAGAAGTTGGCGTTTCACTATCCCATAGTTTTATTGGATAGCTATTTGAAACATCATAAATAAAAAAGACCCTTAATCCTCTCACAGCTTGTAAAATTTCAGATTTCACTTCACCATTAGCAAATTGGGTATAACGAACAGGGATTTCAAAGTCAGGACATGTATATGCTTTTGGCTTTTTTCCCCTTGGAATTTTCTTACTTACCAAGTCATCATTAAGGGTCACAAGGTCTAATAGCTCTTCAGGACTCATATCATGACGCTTCACTAATGAGGCACTAAGCTTCTGATAGCGGTCTAGATATAGCCTTCTTAGGTGTCTTACTACCTTGCCTGCAAAGTATTCAGAACCAGGACCTGCAACTATTCCCAATTTATGTGGCTTAACAATGCTCATAGCCGGTACTTTACACAATATTTTGTGATAATTCAACACTCAACTAATTCAAATTCATCTTTGTTCTCAATTAAAAAGCAAATTAATGAGAATAACAGACTATTAATGACAGATATTTACAAAACGTCTATATCCTTTGTAATTATTTGGACTTATATTTGTTTCCATAAGTATATGAAGCTGGATTTTGGTTATAATTATTGTTATCCAAAAATTTATTTCAGCATAAAACAGGAGAGCATCATGAAAAAATTATGTATAATTCTCATCGTAGTACTTCTTAGTTCTACTTTAGCAGTTTCTGCTCGAGCGAATGAAAGACTTGCTATTGGTGGTCAACTTGGATTTTTAGCTACTGGTGTAGTTGTTGATATACCCCTTGGCCCTATTGCTATTCAAGGTGGATTAAACTACCCATTAGGAATTAAGTATATTGGAGAAGCTTCAGGTGAAGATACTGGCGATTTAGATAGCTTCCTTGATGCATTCTTTGTAGTAAGTGCAGATATTACCTATCCTATTTCTATGGGTGAGAATTTTGACTTAAAAGTGGGAGTAAGTACCCTTGGTTTTACCGATTTTCAAGCCGGGATATTAGGAGTTGCAGGAATTACGGTAAAAGGAGAATACTGGGTACCTAATAAGAATTATGGTTTATTTGTTAACTTAAATTCTCCCCTCATTATCTATGGAGTTGCAGAGGGAGAATTCTTCCAAGAATCTAATGCATATCTTCCATTAATAGGTCTAGTCACCAGTACAGCTGGAATGTTGTGGAGACTATAGCACTAGCATAATTTCTTCTTTACATAAAGAGGTATAGGTTTCAGCTAACTTATTAAGTTGATCTTGTACCTCTTTTTCTTTTTCTTGTAAGGATGCTTGTAATTCACTTAAACCTAAATTCCCTGTAGAACCAATCATTGTTCGGTTCTTTATTGTTTTAACAGGGTCGTATGAAGAGACACTCTCTAAGTTCATTCCAACTTCTTTATAGACTTCTCTAAAAGGTCTACCTTCACTAATTCTCTTTAAGACTTCATCTGTTGCATAGAGTTCGCTCTTACATCCTTGGATAAGATTCTTTTCATGAACACTCACCCCTTTTATCATATGGCTCATAATTTGCACTAATAGAAGTGTTGACTTTGCCCCTTTCATAAAAGGTTCTTTTGTATCTTGAAAATCTCGGTTATAGCCACTAGGAAGACTTCTAATAATAGATTTCACTTGTAAGGCATAGCCACTAATTAGGGCAGATCTGGACCGAGTGAGTTCTAATCCATCTGGATTTTTCTTTTGTGGCATAATACTACTACCAGTACAAAGTCTTGAATCAAGAGAGAAGTAACCAAACTCAGGAAGACTAAACAAAAGAAGATCTTGTGCCATCTTACTTAAGGTAAGGCCAATATAATCACAACTATCGAGAATCATTGCTTCAAATAGTCCTCTTGAGTTATTTGCATAAAGAACATTGTGTTGAGGTCTATTAAATCCTAATAAAGAAGCAGTATATGAGCGGTCTATTGGTAAATTGGTTCCATAACTGGCAGCAGAGCCTAGAGGACTCTGATTAATAAGATCCTTTAATGATAAAAGGTGAGTTGCTTGATCAGTAAGCTGCTCTGCAAAAGAAGAGGCCCATAACCCTACTGATGAAGGCATAGCAAGTTGCATATGAGTCCTTCCTGGCATAGGAACAGCTTCATGTTGAATTGAAAATCTAGTGAGCTCCTGAGCTAAAGAAATTGTACTGTAGGCGAGTGTTATTAAAAATTCTTTCATCCAAAGTCTCAGCGCTGTTTGTACTTGGTCATTTCGAGATCTACCGGTGTGAATCTTTTTTCCAGCATCTCCAATTAAAGTAGTTAATCTACCCTCTATTGCAGTGTGGCAATCTTCATCTTCTTTATGTATGACAAAAGAACCTTCTGTATGCTCTTTCAAAATAGAAAGGAGGCCTGTTGTTACTTCCTGTAGTTCTTTTTGTGATAATATTCCAATTTTTGCTATGCCTTGAGCATGAGCAAGAGAGCCAAGGATATCACTTTTTACTAAATCTAGATCAACCACAAAATCATTTTGGACGGTAAATTCTTCCATTAAAGTATCGAGTGTAATTTCTTTTTGCCATAACTTTCCCACAGATATATCTCCTCATTTACTCACATAAGTGTACCGATTGAGGGTAAATGGGTCAATCAATTGAACTACTCATTACGTATACCTAATAAGAGGAAATAATCATGAAAAAATTAGCTCTTGTAATTCTAATTATTACTCTATTGTTCGTGAGCTGCTCTGATGAGTTTGATGGCCCTGTTATCAACTTCTTTAGTGGAAAAGATAGAATGAGCCCACGATTAATTACTATACAAACAATAGATGAGTCTACAGTTGTCTTTACATTTGATGAATTTATTTTTAGGCCTTTCATTACTTTGGAAAAGGAGTATAAAGAGAGTACATGCTATGTAGACCAAGAGAAATTAGTAGTTTCCCTTTCTCATCCCCTTAGCGTCATGAGACAAACCAATATCTATTTCTCAGTTCGTGACAATAGGGGAAATTCTACTACCATCAGTGCTCCTGTGTATGGAATAAATACTAAAATTCCAAATCTTGTTATTAATGAATTCTCTACCCGAGGAAGTACAAACCATCCAGATCGAGTTGAATTAAAAGCTCTTACTGATGGGAATTTAGGGGGAGTCACCCTTTATCATGGGATGTTTTTCAATCATACATTCTCTTTTTCTTTTCCATCAGTTGAAGTAAAAAGGGGAGACTATATTGTAGTTCAGTTTCAACAGATCCCTCCACAACACTCCCCTCTTACCTATTATGGAGGAAGTGAGGGACTAGGAGGAAACAATGGAGTTATTAGCCTATACAATTCACCATATAATGAGGTAAAAGATGTAGTTCTCTATTCAAATAGAACTAGTGATTCAGATGAAGCCTATGGAGGTTTTGGGACTAAAGATGTCTATGAACAAGTGATAGAACTCACTTCTACAGATCAGTGGGTTCATAATGGAGTAATTAGGCCAGAAAGTGCTATTAATAGTGACTCAAGTACTGCCACGAGAAGTTTTAATCGAAAAGAAGAGCAAGAAGATACCAATAGTGCGAGCGACTGGTATGTTGTAATAACGAGTGGATCAACTTTTGGAGAGAAAAATACTACAACTCAATATAGTCCATAAAAAAAAGAGCCATTGAAATTCAACAGCTCCTCATTACTATTTAAGATTATAATTCCTAAACGTATTCGTTGGCCCATGACTCGAGTGCAGATAAGGAAAGGGCACCAACTTTTTGGCTTACAAGCTCGCCACCTTTAAATATAGCAAGAGTAGGAATACTCTGAATTTTGTACTGTTGTGCAAGTTTAAGTTCTTCATCTACGTTTAATTTTCCAACTGTGAGCTTCCCTTCGAATTTCTCAGCAATCTTAGCAAGAGCAGGAGCTACCATTTTACAAGGTCCACACCATGCTGCCCAAAAATCTACAAGGACAGGGATTTCGCTAGAAAGAACTTCTTTTTGAAAATTGCTGTCTGTTAATGTTACTTCACTCATA
This sequence comes from Spirochaetia bacterium, assembly GCA_009929055.1. Lineage (GTDB taxonomy): Bacteria > Spirochaetota > Spirochaetia > Sphaerochaetales > Sphaerochaetaceae > SABI01. The sequence continues at coordinate 9,050 of SABI01000076.1, forward strand.
TATATCCTCCAATAAGTGTATTATCTGTTATGAATGTAATATACCTAATGAATCGATAAAAGTGAAGTAAAATAAGAATCTTGTTTAAAAACTAAATTTTCAACATCTTATTACCGCAAGTTTTTTTGGGCAGAACTTTGATTGAGAGAGAGTTCCCATAAAGTGAATAGGAGCAATCCACCACTCACTAAAAGGTATCCTACAATACCTACAAGAGAGAGTCTCTCTTTGAGTAAAAGCATCCCAAGCATAGAAGCAACGAGAGGTTCAATTAAGCCATACAAATAGGCATGAGGAACAGGGACACCCATCATTCCCATATTAAATAGGAGGTATGGAAAAGCTGTAGCAATTACTCCAAGAACTAGTGTTAATTCAATTACAGATGGCTCTCCTAAACAGGAAAATCCTTGTATGAAAGCAAATGGGAGTAAAAGTATTGCACCACTAGAGAGTGCAATTACTGTTGTTTCGAGTGATGAAGCAGACTTCTGCATTTCTTTGATAACAACTCCCGCCATAGCCCACCCTGCACCAGCTAAGAGTGCTGAAGCACTACCTTTCATGATGAGAGCTCCCCGTACTTCACTATTATCAGAAATTGCCATCAACAGGCACCCAATAATTACGATAGAGGAAGAAATCCACCAGATAGGTTTTTGATTTCGCTTATATCTTATCCAAGAAAATATACCTGAAAACAAGGGAGCACTTCCAATAAAGACCATTGTTGCTATTGTTACCCCTGCAAGTTGAACTCCTAAAAAAATCATCACTTGGGTGAGAGCTATGCTAAAAGCTACAAGGAGCACATGCTTAGGATAAATTTTAGTAGTTGGAGCAAACCACACACCTTTAGTAGTGACTCCTAATATAATCGTAAGGCATAATCCCCCTACAGCCAATCTTAAGGCCCCTATTACTAGTGGAGAAACCGAATGAGGAAAGAATGAGGCTATTGTACCACTAGTACCCCACAATACTCCTGCGACAAGTACTTGAGAAGCTCCTAATGCATATTGATTCATAACGAGGAGAATAGGAATCTTATCCTTCTCTGTCAAGAGATGGTAGCATACATTTTTAGATAGAGTTTTTTTTAAAGTCACCCTCCAATAAGGACATAAAAGAGGTAAAAACCAATTTTACCATCCTTTCTCATTTGAATTGTAGAGAAAATATGTCTATACTAAAGAATATGCAAGCCCTATTAGAATCAGAATATTTACAAGCATTACTGGTAATCGTCATTGGTTCTGTTGTTTTACTTATTGTAAACATCGCCATCAAGAAACGAATTAAAACTCT
>SABI01000077.1 GCA_009929055.1 Spirochaetia bacterium
TCTCTTTCCTTTCTATTGTAACCAACCCTACACTCATGATACATTTTATAGCAATAAGGGATGCTCATGAAAAGATTAACAGCGTTATGGGCAATTGACAAGCTCATTGGCACCTGTGTTATTAGGGGAGATGAGGAGGTGCTCATCTCATCTGTTGTTATCAACAGCAATAACTGCACACCTCATTCACTATTTGTCGCTCAAAAAGGACTCCACACAGATGGACACCTCTATATTGACCACGCTATAGATAGGGGAGCCACAGCCATCCTTCACTCATCTCCCATTACTAATCCTAAGATGGGCATTACCTATATAGAGACTCAAGAAGTAGTTTCAGTGAGTTCCCTGTTAGCTTATCATCTATACGGGCCATACCCGGAAGAGATTATTGGAGTAACAGGAACTGATGGTAAATCAACAACATGTGAATTCCTCTATACTATTCTCACCTCTATAGGGTTTAGGTGTGGCCTACTGTCGACAATCTCTATCGATAGTGGCAATGGAAAAACCTTGAGCCCTTATAGGATGAGTACCCCAGAAGTTGACATCCTCTACCCATTCTTACACGAGTGCTTTGTGAACAAAGTCGATTATGTAATTCTAGAGGCAACGAGTCATGGGTTAAGTAAAAAGACGGGACGATTAGCTCATCTTTCCTTTAGTGGTGCGATTATGAATGAAATCACAAGTGAACATCTCGATTTTCACCACACAAGAGAAGAGTACATTCAAGATAAACTTAACTTAGTAAGACAACTTAAAAAAGAGGCTCCATTAGTAACTAACACAAGTTTCTCATGTAAGAAGAAAGCCCTCTCATTACTCTTCGATAAAAAGCAACTGATCACCTATAGTGTAGAAGAGCCATCTATAAAGTCGGTTATTCATACTCATACTACTGATGTAACGATTGATTCAAGAAGTATCATGGTAAATGGATTAGTCCCCTTAACATATTCGTATGCACCAGAGGTGTACCTATCTAATCTCACCTCAGCGATTGCCTTAGCTCACGCTATTACTAAAAAACCTATTAAAGAATTAATTAAAAGGGATCTTACTTTTTCTCAGATGCCAGGAAGATATGAAATTGTGTATCATAACAGAGAAGTAATTATTATTAATGATTTTGCCCATACTCCAGATGCTTTTTATCATCTGTTCTCATTCATGAGAAACATCGCCCCTAATTACCACATAAGTGCCCTCTTTGGAGCAGCTGGAGAGAGAGACAAGTCAAAAAGAGAGGGTCTTGGACACATAGCTAGCCTTTATTGTGATACAATCTACCTTACTAATGAAGACCCTAGAAATGAAGACCCATTAGCTCTTATTGAAGATATAAAAAGAGGTTTTGCCAAAGAATCAACATGTAAAACCTTCACAATCCTTAATAGGAAAGATGCTATAAGAGAAGCAGTAAGCACATTACAAGCTAAGCATATTCTTCTTTTACTAGGAAAAGGTCATGAGAAGAGTATCAATCATGGCTCCTCTATTGAACAGTGGAATGAGAGTGAAGTCACTTTACAATTATTGAGAGAAAAAAATGAAATTACATAATACTATAACAGTTGCCCTCATCTATGGAGGAGAAAGTAGTGAACATGAAATCTCTCTATTAAGTGCTAGTGAAGTCTATAAAGAACTCAAAGAGGCAGAATACTCAATTCTTCTTTTCTATATAAGTAAAAAAGGGGTGTGGTATATTCAAGATGAGGTGTTAGACCATGAAGGTCTTTTACCAATTACAGAAGAGGACACAAGAGAATTACTCCTCTCTCCAGGTAAAGGGATCTATTATAAAGAGCTTCTTAACTTCGATGTTGCTCTTCCTATTACCCACGGTAAGGGGGGAGAAGATGGAATTCTCCAAGGACTCCTTACGACCCTTCACATCCCTTACATTGGCCCTTCCCCCTTCTCTTCAATGATAGGAATGCATAAAAAGATTACCAAATTGATGGCTCAAGAAGTGAATATACCAGTAGTACCTCATATCAGTTTCTCATATGAGGATATTGATTTACTTCTTAACAAGAAAAAACTAAGTAGAAAAATTGCCCATCTTGTTGGCTATAGTGAGTATAGAAAAGAAACATACAGAGATCTATTTGATAACATTACAACTTTGTTAGGAACTCACCTTATCCTGAAACCTGAAGATGAAGGCTCAAGCATTGGAATTGAAATTTTCCTTGATGGGGACATAGATGATTTTTTCAAAAGGATAGAAAGAGTGTTCAATTTTAGCTCTATTGTCTTAGTTGAAACCTACATAGAGGATATGGTTGAAGTTGAGTGTGGGGTTGTAAAAGATACCCACTTTGTTGCAAGTGACCCACAGGTAATCTTAAACCCCAAAACAGAGAATCCCCACTTTTTAAGTTATACCCAAAAATATTTCTCCCCTACCCCCTTCTCTATTGACCCACATTACTCTCTTAAGGAAACAACCCGTAATCTTATTAAAGAGTATGCCCTATTAGTATGTGAGATCCTCCTTATTGAGGGTTTTGCTCGAGTAGATTTTTTTTATCAAAAAGGGAGTGGAAAGATCTATTTCAACGAAATTAATACTATCCCAGGATTAACAAAAACAAGTATGTATCCGCTGTTAATGAAAAAGAGTGGCTATTCTTTTGGGAGGTTGCTTGATCTATTAATTCATCAAAAGGTGGAGAGAGATTGATGGAGAGTATCTGGTTCCATGTAGATATGGATGCGTTTTACGCTTCAGTAGAACAACTCGATAACCCTGAATATAGGAACAAACCTCTTATTGTAGGGGGAGTGAGTAATAGAGGAGTTGTTTCTGCCTGCTCCTATGAAGCGAGAGCTTATAAAGTGCACTCTGCTATGCCTATCTTTATGGCTAAAAAACTGTGTCCCAATGGGATTTATGTTCCTACTCGGATGAGTCGCTATCTAGAAATGAGTAAAAAGATATTTACTATTCTCCACTCATTCTCTCCAACAGTTCAGCCCCTTTCAATAGATGAAGCTTTTTTAGATATGAGTGGTACTTCTCGCCTCTTTGGAATTCCTCGAGAAGCAGGGGCAAAGTTGAAATTAAAGGTCTATGAAGAAACAGGTCTCATCATCTCTGTTGGAATTGGGAGCAATAAATTAATTGCTAAACTAGCGAGTGATTATGACAAACCAAATGGACTATGTCGAGTTTCTAAGAATAAAGAAATAGCCTTTATTGACACAATTTCTCTAGGGAAGATTCCAGGCATTGGAAAAGTCCTCCTTACTGACCTTAATCGCCACTACATTACAACTACTATTCAATTAAGGGAGTATTCATTAGAACAATTGAATAAAACCTTTAGTGAAACCACGAGTAACTTTTTATACCATGTAGCAAGGGCGAAAGACCCAGGACTCTACCAACAGGAGGCGAAAAGTCACTCTATTAGTAATGAAACAACCTTTCCTGAAGACACTACAGATAGTAACCTTTTAAAGTATTATCTTCTTGAACTAAGTCAAAAAGTAGTCCTAAGGGCCCTAGATGAAAAAGTACATTCATCAACTGTAGCGATAAAAATTCGATATGCCGACTTCTCGTATGCTAGTAGCCAAATAACATTGAGTGAGAGTTTGTTATCGATTGATCAAGTCTATCAAACAGCTCTTTCTCTCTTATTAAAAAAATGGGATAAAAAAACATCAATTAGACTCATAGGAGTTGCCCTTCAAGATGTAAAAAAAGGGGAAGTGAGTGACCAAGGGGAGCTGTTTGATGATGAAAATCAAAAGAGACGAAAAGTTGAGAAAGCTATCCTTGCTTTACAGGAGAAAGGCTCACTCCTTACTAAAGCAAGTACTCTAGAATATAGGGTTGAGGAGTAACACTTCTATTGCACCATAATTTCTTATTTGTTACAGTAGAGTTCAAATTACCTTCCTAAGAAAGGGGAAAGCCCATATGGCTCTTCATATCGTTTTATTTGAACCTGAAATCCCACAAAATACTGGCAACATTGCCAGAACTTGTGCTGCCATAGGGGCAACTCTTCATTTAGTACATCCCCTTGGGTTCAACATAGATGAAAAACAAGTTCGCCGAGCGGGACTCGATTACTGGAAAGATGTGAAGATAGTAGAATATAAGAGTGTTGAAGAATTTTTAGCTCAACATAAAGAGTCTAATCTCTGGTTTTTTACCACAAAAAGTGAGATACCATATACATCAGCAATCTTAGAAGATGAGTGCTACCTTATATTCGGTAAAGAGAGTAGAGGGATTGAAGAATCAATTTTAGTAGATTATCCTCATCGGTGTATAAGAATTCCGATGAAAGATGATACAAGAAGTTTAAATCTTTCTAACAGCGTTGCTATTGCTTCATATGAATGGGAGAGGCAACATAATTTTTCTAATTTAGAAACCAAAGGGGCTTTACATCGCCTTAGTTGGAAGAAAGGGGAAACAGGATGAAAAAAGTTGGGTTTATCGGGTGTGGAAATATGGGTAGTGCCATCATAAAACAACTCTCCACCCATAGAGAGTATACAATCAATGTATACGACACACTACCAGAATTAGCTAACACAGTAGCTAGTGATAATAATGTTGGAGTAAAGGAGTCATTAAAAGAGCTTCTCGACTCTTCAACCATCATCATTCTTGCAGTAAAACCACAAGTTCTCCCCTCTCTTTACACACAACTCAGTAAGTATAAAGACCTTTACTTTATCAGTATCGCAGCTGGGGTAACCATACACACTTTAGAAAGTGAACTGAACAATAAAAATGTTGTTCGACTGATGCCAAACATGGCCTCTTCTATTGGTAAATCTGTAACAGCATTTGCCTCTAGCCCCTCTTGTAATAGTCAGTTTGTAGAAGAAGCAACTCACATTGCAAAGAGTTTTGGGGAAGTACACCTCCTTGATGAATCCCTCTTTGCCCCGTTTATTGGAATTAGTGGCTCAGGAATTGCTATGATGTTCTCCCTCTTTCACAGCATGGCCTTAGGAGCAGTTCACCAAGGACTCAACTATAACTCAGCCCTCTCCATTATTTGTGATACGGCAATGAGTGCAGGAGCATTAATAAAAGAGAGTAAGGAACACCCTAGCTCCCTTATCACTAAGGTGTGTAGCCCGAAGGGGACAACTATAGAGATGATGAAGGCGTTAAGTGATGGAGCCTTTGAAAGCGTTGTCATGGATGGGGTCATCGAGGCAGCAGAAAAGTCAGAATATTTAGAAGCACAGCAAACTAATAAAGTAAGAAGGTAAGAGATGATTGATGTAAAAGAGTTACGCGAACGAAAAGATGAGATTGCGTTAAATATTAAAAACAGAGGGATGAAAGTAGACCTTGAACACATCCTTACCCTCCAAGATAAAAGATCAGAGCTCTTAATGGAAAGTGAGAATTTACGGAGGGAGAGAAATGAAAACGCTACAAAAATGAAAAGTAAACTCACCCTCGAAGAAAGAAGTATCCTCATTGAACAAGGAAAGAAGTTAAAAGAGAGTATTGCTGTTCAGGAAGAGCTCCTTAAAAGTGTTGAGAGTGAGTATATGATGAAAGTAAAACAAATTCCTAACTATGCTCATCCTAATGCCCCTGTTGGATTACTTGATTCAGATAATATTGAGGTAAAAAAATGGGGGGAGCCTCGAAAATTTAATTTTACCCCAAAAGACCATGTAGAACTTGGAGAAGCACTCGACTTGATCGATTTTGAAACTGCTACTCGAGTAAGTGGAGCTAAATTCTATTACCTTAAAAATGAAGCAGTCCTATTAGAACTTGCCCTCACCCGCTATGCAATAGATATCTTAAGAAGCCATAACTTCACCCTCACTATCACTCCAGATATTGCAAAAGAGGAGATAGTGGAAGGTATTGGATTTAACCCAAGGGGGGAAGAATCTAATATTTATACAATTGAAGGAACAGGGACATGTCTTGTGGGAACTGCTGAAATTACCCTAGGGGGGTATCATGCAGGGAATATCTTAAAAGAAGAAGAGCTCCCTCTTCGCTATGCAGGACTTAGCCACTGCTTTAGAAGAGAAGCAGGAGGAGCTGGTCAATATTCAAAAGGGCTCTACAGAGTGCACCAATTCTCCAAAGTAGAGATGTTTGTCTATTGCACTCCAGATCAGAGTGAGCACATCCATCAGCAACTCCTTACTATTGAAGAAGAAATTTTTAGAGGACTTGAAATCCCCTATCGTGTAGTTGACACCTGTACTGGAGACTTAGGAGCTCCCGCCTACCGTAAATATGATATTGAAGCATGGATGCCAGGAAGGGGAGAACATGGGGAATATGGAGAGGTGACAAGTACAAGTAATTGTAGTGATTACCAAGCAAGAAGATTACAAGTTCGTTATAAGACTAAAGAGGGAAATACTCAATTTGTCCACCTCCTTAATGGAACTGCTATTGCCGTTTCAAGGGCTATTGTTGCTGTGTTAGAAAATTTCCAACAAAGTGACGGTTCGATAACATTGCCAGCAGCTCTTGTTCCCTACATGGGAATAAACAAAATCAAGCGTTAAGGGGTAACAGTATGAGCGTTTCAGCACTAATGACCGATTTTTATGAGCTTACAATGATGTATGGATATGCAAAATCCAATAATAATCCAAAAGTAGTTTTTGATATGTTTTACCGTACGAATCCCTATAATGGGGGTTATGTGGTGTTTACTGGCTTGCATGATTTATTAAAGAGAATTGAAGCATTTACCTTTAGTAAAAGTGATATTGAATACTTAAGAGGCCTTAACTCTTTTGATGAAGAATTTTTATCATATCTTGAAGATTTCTCTTTCAAAGGAGATGTCTATGCAATGGATGAGGGATCAATTGTTTTCCCTGGAGAGCCTTTAATCAGAGTTGAATCTTCTTTGATGGAAGCGCAGCTTATTGAAGGAATGCTTCTTAATACAATTAACTTCCAGTCCCTTATTGCAACGAAGGCTTCTAGACTTTACCATTCCACAAAAGGGGCTCCTATGATGGAGTTTGGCCTTAGGCGTGCTCAAGGGCCCGATGGTGCCCTTACAGCCTCTCGTGCTGCTTTCATCGGAGGCTGCTCTGCTACGAGTAATACTCTAGCTGGAAAAGTCTTTAATATCCCTGTTGCAGGAACGATGGCCCATTCATGGATTATGAGTTATGAGAGTGAACTAGAAGCTTTTAGGTTGTTTGCAAACCTCTACCCTGATAATGCAGTCCTCCTTATTGATACCTATGATACATTAGGTAGTGGTATCGATAATGCAATTATTGTTGGTAAAGAATTACAACAAAAAGGAAAGCACATTAGTGTAAGAATCGACAGTGGTGATTTAAGTTATTTATCGAGAGAAATTAGAAGGAAATTAGATGAAAGTGGATTAACAGATAGTAAGATAGTAGTCTCTAATGACCTTACTGAAGAAATTATTGACACTTTAGTTAACGATAAAGTTCCTATCGATTCCTATGGAATAGGCACTCACCTTGTAACAGGGGGAAATCAAAGTTCCCTTAATGGTGTCTATAAGCTCTCCGCTATATGGAAAAGCGAAAAGACCCCTCTCCCTGTGATGAAAATTAGCAACTCATTTGAAAAAACAACTAACCCTGGAAGAAAACAAGTCTATAGATTTTTTGATAAAGAAGGCTCTGCTATTGGTGACCTCATTACGATGGAGTCTGAAAAAGTATATCTAGGGGAAGATATTATCTTTCACCACCCAACAAACGAAGCAGATTACTTCACTTTAAAAAAATCTCGCTATGTTGTTGCTAAGCCAATGCTCTCTCTCTATATGAAAGACGGAGAGAAATTAACTAAAAGTGTCAACATTAAAAAGATTCAACATGAAGTAATTAAAAATTTAGCATCCTTCCACTCTTCTTATAAGAGGATGATCAACCCCCATATTTATAAGGTTTCATTATCGAGGGAACTAAAGCATCTAAAAACTCAGTTGGTTATTGAAGGGAAACAAAAACAAGAAGCTTCACGGGATGAGAAATGATCTGTAGTGTTCTATCCCCTTGAATAGGGAGAGGGCAACTGAATCTATCCAAGAAGGATCGGTCATCTTTTCGCCCTCTATTGTGTGGGTAATAAATCCCGCTTCTACTAAGAGACTTGGCCATACACAGTTATGCAACACATAGACCTCTTGCTCTTTCACTCCCCTATCTATTGAGTCAGGAAATGAATCATTAAAGGAAGATTTTACAGCAAAAGAGAGGGCAAAAGAGGCTTGATTAAGGAGTCGGTTAAGGGTAGAAAAAGAGTCATGGGCAAAGTAAGACACAGCCCACGATGGGCTCATAGTAGAAATAAAAGGAACCCTCGACATACTCTCTTTTACTAAGAATTCATACCCTCTAGCAGTATCACTTGTTGATCCATTGACATGTATCGATACAAATAGGGCACTATTGTTCCATCCAGGGAATGTTGAGTTAGCTATATTAACCCTCTCCTCTAATGAAATAAATGTATCATCTTCTCTAGTGAGAACTACTTTTAAATCAGTTTCTTTCTCTACAATTTCTTGTAATCTCAAGGCAATAGCTAAATTAACATCTTTTTCAAATAGGCCATTAAATCCAATAGCTCCTGGGTCTCCTCCCCCATGCCCTGCGTCGATAATGAGGGTACTCACCTCATATGAGTAAGGAGTTGCATAGAGGGAAAAGAGTAAAGAGAAACCTAAGATTAACACAAACCTTTTCATTCAAGCTCCTCAACAGTTGGAGGAACCCAATCATTCATCAACTCAAAGAAATCACATTTATAGAGGGCTAAGCGTTTATTCATCTCATGTTTCATATATCCCTTGTCGGTATAGGAGCCTATTTTTTTTATATAGTTTTTACCATTAACTTGTCTTACCCCTAAGGCTTTAGTGAGGACCCTTTTAACCCCTTCTGTTTCACTTCTGTTTTCAATTATTAATTGTCTATAGGGGAATTGAACCTGCATAAAAGAGAGGGTAAAAATTGAATACCCAAAAAGCCAGCATCTGATGCCAAAATCAAGAAATTGCCAATATTCACCTTGAATAAGTTCATCAAAACCCCTTAGACGTTGAAAAAGGGCCCTTTCATATACCCCAAGGCCTAGGTAGGGATAAAGGGTAGCCTCTTTTTCTTTATCAGGGAAAAAAGGGATTGGGTCAATGAGATGTTTTTCTATCCTAGGAACTTGAACTACTGGAATACTTTCATTTCCTTTATTAACTATACATGGGGTAACCAATGCTGGTTTAGGATTTTTATTAAATTGATCAAGAATAGAAGAATATTCAAATTGGGTAACTCGTAAATCAGAACGGGTAACAAAAAAATAGGTCGTATAGCATTCATTAGCCAATACATTCACCATTGCCCCAACACTCACAGGTTGGGTAAATACAATAAAGGAGACTGAGGGGAACTCAAGACGAAGTTCTGTTATCTTACCGAGCTCTTCATAGAGGAGGACATAAATGGGGCTTGAGAATGTTGTCTCATAGTAAGATATTGCTTCACTAAGGACTTCATCCCCTATACTCGCAATGAGGGCAATACTTAAAGGCTCTTCACTATGTAAATAGCGAATCCTTTTACCAATATCTTGCTTATTTCGGTAGATATGATAATTATTCATACAGTGTCTATAAACATGATATCCTCAGGTCTGAATATCACATCAGTTCTCCCTTTTTCTTTACTATATTGTTCTACTTTTTCAATAATTTCACTACTGTTAAAATAGGGGACCGCTTTAGCTACCTTATTAATCATCACAACTTCCCCAGCTTCAAATATTCCTTCTACTCCAATAATGCCACTTGCTAAGAGGCTTTTGTGGTTCTTTAACGCTCTTACTGCCCCTTCGTCAATCAAGATAGTTCCACTTGGTGCGCTGTTTAAAATCCATCTTGGGCGCTGATGCATTCTCTTTAGTGGGGCAAAATAGGTACCCACCCTCTTCCCTTGAATAATTGAGGTAAGAATATCTTTCTCATATCCACTAGCAATAACTGTCGCACACCCTGCATAGGAGGCAATACGGGCAGCGAGGAGTTTTGTTTTCATTCCACCAGTTGAATAGACTGATCCAGCATTTCCTGCACTTTGCATTATTTCATCACTAATCACTTCTACTTCATGGATAATGGTTGCATCTAGATGTTCTTTTGGATTGTTGGTATATAGGCCGTCAATATCAGTAAGGAGTATAAGAAGGTCAGCATCAATCTTACTTGCGACAAAGGCACTTAATCTATCATTATCTCCTACAGCTGTTCCTACTTCATCAGTGCTTACTG
>SABI01000405.1 GCA_009929055.1 Spirochaetia bacterium
GGGGAGACCTTAAACCTGAGACAAGGGTTTATGCCTGGAGAAGCGTTGAAAAAGGAATTGCTGCTGCCACTAAAGGACAGCCGACAATAATGCAGCCAGGTCCATTCTGCTATCTGGACATGAAACAGTCTGAGGTTGAAAGAGGACATAACTGGGCAGGGATTGTGACTATTGAAAAGACATACTCTCTCGACCCAACAGGACATAAAGATCTTCCGGACAGCCTTTCTGCACTCATTTTAGGTGTTCAGGGCGGCTTATGGGCAGAACTTCTGAACAAGCCTGTACGCTTTATGGAATATCAGACATATCCAAGATTAGCAGCTATTGCAGAGATTGGCTGGACAGATCAGGAGCTGAGGAATTGGGACGATTTCAAGACAAGATTGGAAAGAAAGCACTACAGCAGGATGTACAATATGGGCATCTCCTTCAGGTTGCCGCCCCCTACAATCACCTACAAAGACGGTGCACTGCGCAGCGAGCTCCCTTACCCTTGGGCAGTTGTAAGATATACTTCTGACGAGACAACCCCTGATGAATTCTCGCCTGTCTTCAGAGGAGAGATATATACCGACAATCCTTTTAAATACAGATTTGCAACTTTCTATAAAGATGAAATCATAAGTCAGACTGTTATGGTAAAGAATGTTTCTTACGAGTATCAAAAGCCTTCTGTGAAGATTGAGAGCTCTCTTACATTCCAGCCTAAATTCCCTTCCAGCAACTTGGTGGACGACAATTTCGCTTCTTATGCAAGGACTACAGAGAGACTTAAAAAGGGTGACTATCTTACCTATATCTTTGATAAACCTGTATTTACAAAGCGCATTACTGTAGCAACAGGTATTCCTAATATAGATTTCTATGGTATCACCGAAGGTTATGTAGAGTACTCATATGACGGAAAGGAGTTCATTAAAGGAGATGAATTCTCTGATGGTATTTCAGTGATTTTACCTAAAGAGCCGGTTTCTGCTGTAAGAGTAGTTATTACAGGTGAAAGTGACGGATTTACCGCTGTCTTTACAGACTTGAAAATAGATTAGTTATTTAGAAAACTTGATATGCCGGCGTATGTTGCATTTACAACATCGTCGGCATTTTTATTTGCTTCCTGGAGCTCTTGCAGATTGATTCCGCTTACTCTCCATCTCTCTATTTTTTCTTTATAGATATCAAATATCACACTCTCTCCCTTTTGAATATCTTTCATATAACCTCCATTTGTTGAGTTATATATAAGGTTGAAATTCATATACTTCCCTCCATTTCCCCTTTTAAGGGAGAATGTTTTATACTTAAGATAAAGAGCTTGATCACAGGCTAAAGCATTATTTGATTGTGAAGACTTTACCATTACTGTCGGCTGGCTTTCTCCCCCTTTAACCCACATAGGGACTGCTATTCCTGCAGGTGGGTAACCAAGGACTGTCCACATAGCGGTCATTTCAGGATTCTCTCCTCTCTTTACTCCATGAAAAACAACAGATGCTGTAGAACTCTTTCTTGGAATAAAATCCTGGTCTAAAACCCAACCACTCGCCCTTTCAGGTGAAAATTCCGGTTTAAGCAGGTCTATTCCCTGCATTGAATGGTAAAAAGATCTTGAAAGATTATTGAATATCCATTGTGGTGTTATGTCGGCAAATGGTGCCCTTTTTGAAATGATATCAGTAGCATTTTTATACCTTATGTACCCCATTCCTTCATCCTTCCTTCCTGTATATGAGAAGTTTGTATAAATAAGATATCCCTCAGGTGCTATTCTGGGATCATTTGCATCGACCTTCACGAACTTATGGTTATTTACCTCATAGTAGGCAGCGCCACCCTCAGCATCAATAACCCCAAAGTTTGCCTCAACCCTGAGCGGCCTTTTTCTGTTATTCAGAAATTTCTCAAAATCCTCGAGATTCTTACATTACGAAAGAGCGTCAAACATAAGGACTCCCTCCATATC
>SABI01000406.1 GCA_009929055.1 Spirochaetia bacterium
AATATACAAATCATCTCCATATTATTCTATTTTTTATTGTAATAGATCCTTCCACCCTTCATAAATCATTACCATTGCCATAGTATCTAGTTCACAATACTTGAGTAGAGCTTTATGAATTTCTTCTCGTTCATAATCTGACATTTCTTCAAACTGCATTCGAGCATAGGCAGTCATAGCAGCACCACCATCTCCTATCTCATCATTATTGCTTAAGATGCTCATATCTTTTTCTGATACATCTTGGAACATCTTAGGGAGTATTTTGTATGGATCAACTACTTTGCCATTCTCTATTTTTACCCATTGCCAGTTAGTAAAATTTAAGCTCTTAATCCCATTACTTGAACCGTAGATTGGCTGACAGTATTTCTTTTGTAGAAAGGTTGAACTATTTAATATTGCGGGGAGGACTTGTTTAATAGAGTTTGACCCGTTAGTGGCTGGGTCGTAGTAGTAGCGCTTCACGATTTCCCACATATCAACCATGGTACGATTTCCCATCCATTGCTCATCAGAACTGTTTACTGATTGAGTGATTGATTTAATAAATCTACACAGTTCATCTTTATCAGGTATTTCATTATTATCATTTTGTAACTGCCTGTAAATCATATTAAGATAGGTGTTTTCATGATTGGAATAGCGAAAGATACTTCCCTTGTCCCCTTCAAGTCCTTTTTTAAGTGCTCTCACAAAGTCGTAGTTAGGAAATTCCCCTCTCTCACTATTCAAATATTCACTCCTGTGTTCAATAGTGCCATCTTTATGAACCACGTGGTGAGAGAATTGAAAAGCAATTCCTTCATAGGGCCTTCGTCCTTTATTAAAAGGGATAGCTACCATAGTTGTTTCAAAATCAATGAAATGAAGGGGATAGACCCAGCTGTTCATTTCATTTCTTAAATTCATTTTATCTAGATAAATTGAAGCGTCTTCATTCTTTACTTTTTCAACTTGAAGCCATTGGCGTTCACTAGCAGAAATTCCTAATTTTTTATCAGGTTTGGGAGAGATGTCGAGTGGTGATAAATCGGCCATCTTAATGATGCCCTGTTCAATAAGGGTATCCTTTTTTCGGTAGTTCCACACATCGAGTACTGTAGGACAATTAAAATCTTCATCCTTCCACCCAAGTTGTTCCTTCCAGCACTCTTTCTTTCCACTATATAACCCTAATAGTTCATCCTCTTTCGTGGTATAAAACTCACAAGAAGAGCACTCTTTTGATATAGGAGATGGAATTTTAGTATTGTCACTATAATGAGCTGCTAAATAATCAACCCACTGTGTAAAACTGAGTGAGTGATTATTTATAGACTCTTCAATCGAATAAATAGTTTCACACACATCATCGACGTTAATTGAGGTGAGAATTGGGTAAGCGAGATCTTCTTGACTAAGGCTCTCTGATACAAGGACAGACTTTCTTCCATTACTATCTTTTACTAACTTAAACTTCTGATTAAGTCCATCGGTAGGGCAATGTGCTGTTTTATCAGCCATCATGAGGTGAGCCGATACTTCAAATTGGGGTAGGGCTTGATTAATTACATATTTTTGAAAAGCAACATCATATAGATATTTTTTCCAGGATGAAGAAATGGTTCCATTTTTATTTAAAAAAGAATCTTTATCTCGATCAAATGATTTTGCTTTCACTTCATAGAGCTCAAGAATATTCTCTCTCTTCACTAAAATATCTGCACGAATAAATAGTGTATCGGTAGCTATGGCTGCTTCATATATAATGACAGAGTCTAATTGTAGGAGATTGTTTGTTTCCTTAAGAGCTTCATCATAATCTAATGTTTTAATATCATGGCCACCAGGGAAATAGCACTTAGCTAATTCACCCACTTGAAACCCTCCATCTGCTAAGGCAAGGAGAAAGCTGTCATCTAGGTTCTGATTGGCATATTCTTTTTTTCCTGTATAGAAAAGTTTTGTTGGGCACTGCAG
>SABI01000407.1 GCA_009929055.1 Spirochaetia bacterium
CGGAACCGTATCCGATGATGAACTGTCTTACTACAAAGACTTGCTAGAGCGTATGCATCCAAGATTCTTTAATGAGATGCGTCTCTATCTGAAAAAGAATGACGTACTTACAGAAGGTTTTATTGATCTGGCTGGAGAAGGGATTTACGTTAAATCATCACTAGCTCAGGTAGAAGGGCAGAGTGAAGCGGAAGTGTACATGCACGAAGTTATCCACTCTATGACTGCATGGGCATTAAGACAGAAAGATAAAAGCTTAACTGCACTTAAAACCCAGTTGAACAATGCCCAAAAAGTAGCGCAACAGAATACAACATGGCAAGATTTTCTTACAGTACCTGAAAGCAGAGCTACTGAGTATGATATTAAGCGAGCACAAAAAATCTATGAATACCTATTCGTAGGTGAAAATTCAATCGACGAGTTTATCGCATACACACTCACTAACCCGACTTTCATGCGTAAAATGCAAGAAGTTAAGATGAGTGCAGGTAAGAAAGAACCTAAAACAGTGTACGAAAAAATCATTAACGTAATCACAAAAGTGTTTGACGTAGTTTTTGGTAAGTACGATTTTCGTAATGCTGATGAGTCTATCTTTACACAGGTAAATGATATCGCCTTCAGATTAGCAGAAGTAAATAATGAACAACAACTAAAACTGCAGCGTATGAATCCGTTCGGTATTATTGGAAGAAAGATTAACGATTTAGATAGATCTTTTGCTAGTCTGTACAGAGGATTTGTCAAGAAAATTTCTAATGAAGATAAAAGAATTAAGGTACCTGGAGAAAATGCTGGTGTAATGGAGAAAGCCGCATTTATCCTTAAAGTAACCACAGCTGGTGTTACTAACCCACTTTATAGAGGTTGGTTTGGGTTATGGTTTAGTGCTTTTGGTATTCGACCAGAATCTACTATTAGAGAGATTGTTAGTAGCTTTGCGGATCGTGATGAAGTATTCCGTGCAGCTGAGAAGCTAAAGATGTTGAAAGACTCGATTGATGCTATGCGTAATAGTCAGATTGACGCTAACGTAATTCGTTTGAAACAAAGTTTTAGTAGAGACTTGAGTAAAGAAGAAGACCGTTCAATGACAAGAGTTCTTCTTGATACAGGTCTAGCTTCGTTACGGTATGAACGTAACAAGAAAAATAAACTAGCTGATAAGGACATCATTAAGCTGCTGACTGATGAAGAATATCGCAAAAGTGAAGAGAACAGACTAAAAACAGCGATTCACAAGATGTTGGCTGGTAAAGAAGAAGGCAGAGCTGATTGGACTATATCTCAAGGAGTGACGCTTGGTTATTACCTAGCTACGCACAAAAGCCATATAGGACAGAACTTTAACGGTAATAACATCGATAAAGGATACGGGCTACCACAGGGGTTTGAATCAGTTAAGGGATTGGCTGAAGTAGTGGAAGAATTGGCTACAGTTGTGTCTTTAAAGTACACAAAACAGACTGATAAAGACATGGTAGTGTCTCTAATGAAAACTGAACGTAAAGGGATTAACGCGATAACTGATGCGTACCAAAGCTACAAAAAGTTCTCTGAGGAACAGTTATTTGCTGATGGTAATGATGCCCACAGAATGATGGGACACAGTAAAGAACTTTTCGATAGTTCTATTGATATTACTGTTGCACCAGTAGAGAAGAGAGCGGAGCTAGAAAGTAGTGGTTACACCTTTAAATACGTTCTGAGTGGAAAGAATGGAGATAAGTATAAAACTCCGATGGCATTGTATGTAACCCCTCAGTTCGGTAAGGTAGAGCGTTTAGCAGGTTCTGTGGGTTTAGGTGATGATAAGGCTCGTGGTACAACTATGAGTTCGCTAAAGCGTATTGAAGATCCTGTTCTATCAGGTCATTTATTCGCAAGAGACTTCGCAAAAGTACGACAAACATCTTTGAAAGTGCATAAGGATATGGCTAGCGGTATGT
>SABI01000408.1 GCA_009929055.1 Spirochaetia bacterium
AGATATGGCAGTTAAAATGCCAGTATTCATGACTGTACTCCATCGTGGCAAGAAATACGGTGTTGTTCATGGTGGAATACCATTCCAATATAAAGATGCGGGATTCGATGTACATACACCTAATTGGGACGATATTATTGATCATATCGCTGCAAGTGAAAATGATCCTAATGATCATCCTAGTTATTACATTGAGCCATATCTATGGGATCGTGATGTAATTAAGGAAATTGGTTTTCATCTGTCTAAGCAAGGTGCAGAGCACCTCTATTTCCAGCGTTATGCAGGATTTAAAGATGAACTGACTGTGGAAGTGCCAGAAGTTGAAAGTGTAGATTTCGTATTCCATGGCCACACTGGTGTTCCTTACCCAATTCTGTACAAGAACCGTGTTTATCTCGATACTGGCGGTGTTTTCAACGGGCAGTTGACGGTTGCGCAAGTTAATGATGAAGCCGGTAAGATCATGACATTTACCACAGATAAAAATGATAGCTGTGGTGTGCAGAGGGTTTTATAATGAAAGTTTATTTTTGGAGTGATCTCCATTTAGGGCATGTTAATATTCCTAAGTTTCGAACTATGTTCTCTAGTATGGAAGAGCATGACGAATTCATCATGGATACTATTACATCTATGAAGGATAAGCGTACTGTATTTTTCATTTTAGGGGACGCATTTGTATCTAGAAATGGTCTGGAGAAGTTTGAAAAACTATTTAGCAATGTTAGGACTACTTTAGTTCTGGGAAACCACGATTTGGAACGAGAAGGCTTATCTTTTACAGACTTAGTAGGTGTAGTAGATAATGTGCAGTCTTTAGTTAAATATAAGAACTTCTGGCTTTCTCATGCCCCAGTGCACCCAGGAGAGTTAAGGGGTAAAAAGAATTTACATGGGCATACTCACTTTGAATTAATGGGAGATCCACGTTACATTAACGTTTGTGTTGAGTACGCAAAATCTCCAGTAAGATTGGAAGATATTATGAGTGGCAAATATACCTCCCATGATAAAACTAGTTGGATGTTGGAATGATAACGCAGGAAAAACTGAAAGAACTCGTAGAATATTTTCCAGAGACTGGAGAGTTTATATGGAAAGTCAGTAAAGGCCCCAATAAAGCAGGTAGTAAAGCAGGCACTTTATCTGGAGATTATGTTCGTATAGTCATAGAGGGAAATAATAAGTTAGCCCACCAATGGGCTTTCTTATTTATGAAAGGGTATATACCCGAATTAATCGACCATAAGAATAGATTAGGCATTGATAATGCCTGGGAAAACCTTAGAGAGTCTACTAACCAGAAAAATCTACAAAATCAAAAGAAAAAGAAAAGCAAGTCTGGATATTCTGTAGTATCCTGGAACAAAAAAGCACAGAAATGGTACGTACAAGTTACCAATGCTGATGGAATAAGAAAATCTGGTGGTTACTTCCCTTATATAGACCTAAGCTTAGCCGTTGATAAAGCTAATAGTATGAGAGCTTTATACCATGGAGAGTACGCTATAGTAGAAAACTTTAGTAGATATATACCACCAATAGACGAACTAAATAAATAATTTACTTGCTAAAATGCCTAAGTTTCTGTATAATTACTTTATAAATTGATGAGAGAGGTTTCCAACACAATGAATACTAAAATTGATAAAGCACTTTTAATCGCAACAGCTGATAAGTTTGAGCAAGTTAAGGCTACTTTTAAGGCAGTCTTTCAGTCCTATGTTCAAGACAAATCGAACCCTATTTCTGAGCGTTTGATGATGTGGGAATGTTTTGCTTGCAATGCTCTACTAATTTCCGATTATAATGGGGAAGTATCTGAGGAATTGCATGAGATCTTTATTAATGAGGATACTCCACGCTATCAGTTAGTGAACTTCCAAGATCTAGCTGAGCAAGTTATTCCTGATGATCTTTGGGACAAGTATTACGGTGATCCTGAAGA
>SABI01000409.1 GCA_009929055.1 Spirochaetia bacterium
GTATAAGGAAGAGAGAAAAGCCTTAAATCGAAAAATTGGACCTTCGTACAGTTATACTTATGGGATTGATGATAGAAAAGCACATGTTCCTAAGATTGTAGTTTTAGAGAAAGAAGTTTCTGGAAATCCGGATTTTAACGGAAGTGCTTATAAATATATTAATAGAATTAGAGATGAAGTTGCTACTATGGATAGACTTCATTGGGACTTAGTAAGAGGGGTAGTTGCAGAACCTGTTAGCGAAGTAGCTACTGAAACTGAGCCAGTTGCAACTCCAGTGGTAGAAAGCGCTAAGGTTGAAGAGATTAAGCCTGAAGTGGTTGAAGGTAAGGAAATTACTGAAAAAACAAAAATCTGGATTAAGGAGGCTATTAAATCTGGAAAAGATGAGGCCTATGTCACTAGAGTTCTTGCAGACCACCCTACACTAAGTAAGTACCAAGAATCGGCTATTAAGTTTATGAAGGAAGAGATGGAGAGGATTAATACCCTTAAAAAATTTGAGGATAGTATACCTACTATGGATGCTGGTAGACTAGAAAAAGTTAAAGGTAGACTAGTAAAGAGTACAACTTTAGATAAAACGGATAAAGATAGAATTACTAAAGCTATTGAAAAAAGGGAGAAAGAATTAAAAGATGGAAATACTAGTAACAATATATCAACACCGGTTGTGGATTCTTCTAAAGTTGAGAAGATTGGGCCTAAAAATGATAGCATTGAAAAAGTTAAGAAGGCTGAAGAAAAAGAGATAAGCGATGCTAAATTTGATGTTATAGAAGATGTTAAAGATGAGCCTAATTTTGACGGTATTGAAACTGAAGAAATTAATTTTGATACTATAAATGATGACACTCCTAATTTTGATGCTATTGAAGAAAGTGTAATGGATTTTGGCTCTATTGCTGAAGACAACGTTATGGGGTGGGAGTCTATTGAAAAACCTCCTGTTATCGCTAGGGCTGAAGTTGCTGAGATTGCTTCTAAGGATGCTAGAAGAGGCGAAATTAAGAAGGCACTTGAAGTACTCAATGCTAAGAAAAATCTTACTGCTGAAGAGAAAAATGATAGACTCGAATTAAGTAAAGAACTTAAGGTTTTAGATGAGGCGCTTAGCAAAAATGAGAATAAGTTTGTTAAAGAAAAGGCTAAGCAAAGAATTCACGGTAAAGGTTTTAGTTCAGGAAGAACTTTTGAATCTGTATTTAAACCTACGAGTTTGACTGGGTTATCTGTTGTTAGCGAAGTTGAAGCTAAGAGCGAGATTGCTGAAGTTAGTAAAGCATTGAATGATGCTAAAATGACTGCTAAAGGTGAAATTGCACTTACAATGCAAGATACTCCTGCGCAATACTTTATCAGGGATGCTAACGGTAACATTGACCCAAGAGTTGCGGTTGCGTTAGTGGCTGAGAAATCTAATTATGTGTTGAATTTGTCTGCTATGCTTGGAGCTATGACTACAGAAGAATTAGCTGAGAGATTTACTAAAGCAGATGAAATGGATTTAGCGAACATTGCAGGAGAGCAAATCGCCAACAAAGAGGACAAAGACCAGTTTATGCTCGATCTCAAGGGCGCAATTGGTTTGCGATAAAGTATAGATACTCTGAACAGTGAGACAATGCCAGCAAGCTTTCAAATATCTTGCTTGACATATAGATCAATATCGGTTTTCTGTGCTACAGGAGGATTATTATGAAACACTTCTGTATAATTCTGTTTATGTTTTGTGCTATGCAATTGATGTGATGGTGGTGCTCTGGTCTGGTGATTATGATTGATTTAGCATCCTGACCTTGTCAGGGCTGAACTTGAGCTTGTAGCGGGACAGGCTGTGGGACAGACCCAGGGACATTGGCTTCAGGTCGGTGCCAGCCAGGCCGCTGCAGGGTGTGGGGGGAACAGCGGGCGCCGCTCGCCCCCCCTGCCGCCGCCACCG
>SABI01000078.1 GCA_009929055.1 Spirochaetia bacterium
AGAATATAATGTAAAATATGTCAAACTTATGAGCCCATATTTCTATATTAGATAATTGTTTATGAGCTCTTTTAACGCTTTTCAACTTCAAAAGTCAAGGGCACTATGAGCACCATTAAGAAGTCGAATTTTCATTAGTTCATAAGGAGTTACATTGTCTACTAACAATGCTTTAACATGTTTGAACATCTGAATTTCTGGTATATCGACGTTTTGTATAATTAAAGTTTTAAAATCTTCACAATGGACTCCACAAATGTCATGTATATTATACTCCCTAGCGAGCAAATCAATATCTTTCTTTGTGGTCGCTGGTGTTATCCTATCTACCATCGAGTTTGGAAAGGTGACATGTTCTTTTACCCAATCTAGTATTTGAGGATATTTAATAGAGATGAATTCGTATATGCATCCTCTTAGCATGTCTCCATTTTCAGGAACATTGTCTAAAGATAAAATTGTAAGAGGACTTTTATTTGTTTCACTTCTCATACGGAGAGATTCTGACAAAACTCCTACTACTGACTTCACTTTATCCCCTACTTTTAGATCGTTAACAATAAAAGGATGAGCTAAATCTAACTTATGATTTTCACTATCATAGCAATATCCTTTTTCTGTTACAGTAAGTGTTACTAATGTAGTCTGCTCTGAAGAAAGGGTGGCAAATACTTTGTCTGGTTCAATTGTGTAATTTGTATAATCAGCAATTGCTCCATGTATTTCTAACTCTTCGATACCAAATGGATTTTTTTTAAGAACAGAGAACAAATAATCTTGGTTCACTAGAGCTTGCATAAATTCTGCACTTGTTGGTATTAGGTCTATTTCATGCACCCCTTGGGTATAGATTCCATCACTCATCAAATCTTCAATATAAGAGAGGTTGTGAGCTCGATGAAAAGCTCCTAAGCCAATATGCACTAAGGATGGATGTAGATTTTTACGATTATAGCTTGGAGTTTTTATACCTTTTGATTGTAAAGCTGCTAAATTCTTATTTGAAAGGTCTATCATCAATCCCATTCTCCTTACTTAATCGATTAAGTTTTCTTTGTTAAAATCTTATAATCTTACATAAAAATCGCTTAAACAACTATTTTCCATAATAAATACAGATAAAAATCAATAATTTGTTACATAAAGCTACACTTAGTAACTCCATATATTCAATCTACCACTAGTTTTTACATAACGCTAGGAAAATTTTCAAAAATATTTAATCGATTTAGTAAACTATATAAAGAAGAGTATTAAATAATGTAAAAAGAGACTTAAGAATTTACATTTTATTACAATATATATAGATAGAATAGTTAAAAAGAGTATTATATGCAATTTTAATAGATAGATTTTTATCTATTCATATCATATGAATGTATCCCATTATCTATAAATTGAGAGAAATAAGCTAAAAAACGTATAGTAATTGCATAATTTTACTAAAATTGGCTAAAAATCTTTTTTTAATCCTCATTTACTTAGAGATGTATATTGATATCTATTTTTATTAAGACCTGTAAGAATTAAATTTCCTCTCAGTCTGGAGAACATAATCACCATTACCACCTATTATATCCTATAGATCAGTATATATGTTAATATAAGAGCCCTCTTTCATAGATGTATTGGGTAATATAATTAGGGTAACCTCTGCTATAATAATATTATTCTATAATTATTTGCTTTTTTACAAGTTATGCTTTACTATAGGAAAATATAATCGATTAAAAGAGAGTAGTTATGATATCTGATAATGTATCAATGAAGGATGTAGCCTTAAGAGCAGGTGTTTCAACAGCTACTGTTTCCCATGTTATTAATAACACGAGTAATGTAAAACAAGAGACAAGAAAATTAGTAAACAATGCTATAAGTGAACTGAATTACAAAATTAATCCTATTGCAAGGAAATTACGAGCAGGGCAATCTAAAATTGTAGCATTCTTGGTTTCTAACATGACCCATTATTTTTATCATGAAATTGGAGCAGCTATTGAAAATGTGTTATATGAACATGGCTACAATGTCTTTTATATAAATACCCAAGAAGACTCAAAGAAAGAACTTGCCCAATTAGAACTTTGCAAATCAGAAGTCTTTGCTGGATTGATTATTACTGCAGTTAATACTGACTGGTCTCAATTAGCACAATTAGTAAATAATATTCCGGTAGTATTTGTAGATAGAAAACCACTACATATAAGACGTGATAATGTATTAATTACAAATACCTTAAGTGGGTTTAATCTTACAAATGAGGTAATTAGTCGTGGTGCTAAAAAGATTGCTTTTATCTCTTCTAAATATGACCTTACCATTCAAACACGAGTAGATGGATTTAAAGATTCTCTTGAGCAACACAATATTCCTTTAGATGAAGATTGTATCATCTTTGGAACAACAAGGCCTAAATTATATAGCGAGCTCGCAATGGATCCAGAATGGAGTGAAATAATTAGCTTTTTAATAAATGAAAAGAAGGTTGATTCTATTGTTTGTGGAAATGATTTAAGTGCTTTTGGGGCTATTACCTATTTTAGTAAACACAATATTAAGCTTCAAGAAGATATAATCTTTGGTACATTTGATAATGCTTTTTGGATGAGCAATCTAGATGAAGAGGTAATCGCTGTAGAACAAAATACAAAAGCTCTTGGGGAAAAAGCAGCAAAATTACTCTTATCACGTATAGAAAAGAACACCTTTGTCTATGGAGATTATCTAATAGATACACAAATAGTCTCTATTAATAAGACGAAAAAAAGAGTTCTCCAGTCATAGCACACAGAACTTATCTACTTTTTGTGTAGATAAGTTCATAGTCGCAATCAGCAATCAATTACTCTACTCCCTCTTTGTTTTTCTTCTCTTGCTTCCTTCTCACCTTATCTTGTCTCTTTTCCCACATGGATCGTAGCCATAAACTTACAGGGACCTTCCACTCTTGCTCTTTGTTTGGGATGGTTTTAATAAGACTCTAACGAAGTAATTCTTCTGCTTCAGCCATGTTTTGAATTATTGGGACACCGAAGGGACAACGCACGAGGCAATTACCACAAGCAATGCAATCTTTTCCAGAGACTGCTAACCCTCGATAATGGGTTTTTGTCATAGAAGGGACATGCTCAGGATCCAGTCGCGCAATATCTAGATACTTATTCACAGTAGCGATATCAATATCTACGGGGCAAGGTTGGCAGTGACCACAATAGACACAGTTTCCATGAAAGTCGTTACGTAAAGATTTGAGCACCTCAGTATAATCAAGTTCTTCATCACCCATCTCTAGGTAGCGAACAGCATCGAGCACCTCACTTCTTGACTGACACCCTAACATGACACTTGAGACAGCAGGACGAGTGAGGGCATAGTGAATGCACTGCCCGACAGTGAGTGGTTTTTCAAATGGACTGTGTTCTAACGAGATCAGTTTTCCTGCACCAAGGGTTTTCATCACAGTAATACCAATCTCTTTCTTCTGGCAGAGTTTGTAGAGCTCTCCCCGTTTAGGATCAATTCCTCTAAATAACCCCTTTCCAAAGTCCTTGTCGACATGATCAAACACATATTCACTTGAAGGGAGCATATCAAAAGCAGGATTGATACTAAAGAGCATCATCTCTGGGATTCCTGTATTAATAACACGCATCGCTGTGAGGGGATTGTGGGAACTAAAACCAATATGATGGATATCTCCATCTTGTTTAAGCTTGAGGACGTAATCAATAAACCCTGTTTCAAAAACCCCTTTGTAATCTTCTTCTGAATCAATGAAAAACATCATCCCAAAATCGATGTATCCAAAGATTCGTAGAAGATCTTCGAAGAAACGTTTTACCGTAGGAAGGTCACGAGAAATATCATATTGTTGATTGAGATTTGTGGAGCCAATATGACCTTGAATCATCACATCCTTACGACGAGGACCAAGGGCTTTAGCAATATATTCACGAACTTCTTTCCCTGGCATAAAGACATCTAACAAGTTGATGTTACTTTCAAGGGCTGCATCAATTGTCTCTTTTACTTGCTCGTAAGGTTTTTTATCTAAATGTTCACAGCCAAGGCCAATAATACTAGCTTTACGCCCTGTGTTACCAACTTCTCGATATCTCATAAAAATCTCCTCAACATTTTATCATACCCTCTAATAATAAGAGTCATTAAGAAAAAAGATAGACCTCTTATAGGTGACAATAATAAGATCAATTAGAACAGATGTTCACATCATCCACATACAGAAAAGAAATTTTATTGAAATATTCAACACACTAGTGGGTTATCTCAATATGTAAATCTATAGTAGGTGAATAAGGAGCTTAAGTCAAATTAATCCTACTGATAGCATTATTCTTCTTACATAGCACTCAGAAAATACTTATTTCAATTAAGTATCGTTATACATCATGAGTAGTAGAAGAGAGGTACAAGGCTCACTATGTAAGTTTACCATGTACGACATCTGCAGCCATCCTTGCTGTCATTATACAGGTAGGTAGTCCTGCTGGGCTTACTGTCCACTGTCCTGCTCGATACACATCAGGGATGGGGGTACGAACAGCCTTCTTCATATTCAGCATCCCTGCCGAAATAGGCACCTTTTGCTCAAACGACCACCCCACAATTGCCCCTTCAGAAGACCCTACTTCCCTAGCGATACTTAGTGGACTTGCCGTGAAGGAAAAGAGGATGTTCTCTTTTAACTTTGGATATACTGCTTCCATTAAGGTCTCTATCATATAATCACTTATGTGTGTGTTAAATTCATCGTACCATCCAGCCTCTTCAATTTTTTTTGTCAGCTCATAATCAAAGAGAAAACTGACAATTAAGCCACTCTTTCCTTCAGGAGCTGTACTACTGTCATTAAGAACCGGAATAGAAATCTCATAGGTGTTGAGAAGACAAAATTCTTTTAACCAAGCATAAAAGTCTTCTCGGTTAAGGGCCTGCCAATTATCGATCATGTGAGAAAGTTTTGAACGGTGAGTCTCCCCTAGCCCCTCTTTCTTTGGAGTATAAAAGAAATGCCCTTCTGATATTCCCCTAAAGTACTCACTTGGAAGGTCTACAGCTAAAAAGAGGGTAAATACACTTTCTGCACCACGACTAGCAAGAATAGCCTCTTGCTCTTTAACAATCTCTTTCTGGACTTCTTCAGAGAATCCTAAAGGAGAGACCTTATTGTATAGACTCTTCATATCTGCACACCAAATGAGTGCGTCATAGGTATATTCATTGCCATTAATATCAACAAGGAGTTTGTTCAACACATCAAGTTTCACCACTTCAGCATTAACTCTTACTTCAGAGCCAAGCTCACTAAGACGATCTTGTAATGCCTTAGGAATGCTTCCTACTCCCCCTTTAGGATAGTAATAATCTGGGTAGAGAGAAAAATAGCTCATAGCAAAGAACGCTGGTGTCTTTTTAAAGAAGTGTTGACTGATAATGTCCCTTAAAGAGTCGTTCTTTATTATTGTACTGAGAAACTTCTCCATCGGTATTTGCATTCGCATGACGGCAATGGAGGTAGCTAGAAATCGAATAATCCAGAGGGGAAATGTAGTAAAGTAATAGCGAGTATCACGTGAAGCATCCTTGAAGAAAGGGCTATCACTTCCAAAAAGAACCTGCATATACACATCGAACTTTGCAATCACCTTGATAACCTTCTCTACATCCCTACTGCTTTGGGGATAGAGTTCCTTCAAAAGCTGCTCATAGAGGGCAAGGCTCTCCTTATTATCTGCACTAATTATCTTATCCTCTACCCCTAAAGAGACTTTGCTCTCCAATAAAGGGAGATCTATTTCAAGTTCTTTAAGCATTGGCTTAACCATTCCGGCATTCTCAATTGCCCGAATGCCCCCATCAAAGAGAAATCCATCTCGAAGGAAAGAATTAACTAACCCCCCGCAAGTGGCACCCTTTTCTAACACAAGAGGAGCATGGCCCCTCATAGCGAGTGAATTAGCAGATGTAAGACCGGAGATTCCTCCTCCAACGATGATGATACTTTTATGTGTGCCCATTTTAGGAACCTCCATTACAGATAAAGAGAAAGTTTGAAGGTAGTATATCATAAAAAGGAGGCTATCAACAAAATAGAATTACATTAGTACTCAAAAGAGAGTCTTATAGAGATAGTAATTAGCTTATTAAATTGTTAAAAAAGGGGATGCGAAATTTCTTAATTACGTAAATTGATACTATTGAGCTAAGGACAACTAACAGGAAATAAAGAGTTTGTATATCTGATAAGTTTAAAATTCTAAATAAGGTTGAATAAAGTATTAAGAACACTACATGAATAAAATATATTCCAATAGAATAGACTCTAAATGTATAGGACAATGTTTTATTCAACTCAAAATCTAATGATAACAGGTAATTAAAAAAATAGAATATAAACGGGACATTCATAATATATAGATTACAGTCTTTAGGGATATGAAAAAATCGTAGAGCAAAAGCTTCGATAAAAAGGAGCACAAACATAGTTAATGAAAATGACACGTGTATCTTCTCATGAGTTTTCTCCCTATGTAGGAAAATCATTGCTCCTAACATCACAAATAAAAATCCAAAAAATAATCCATTTCTCGTGTTTTCAAAGAATCTAAAATAGAGAGTATAGATATCACTTAATATGTGAATATCTTTAATTAAACCAAAATAGGAGTCTCCAATTAACCCAAACCCATAGAAAATGAGTGAAAGAATAAAAAAGAGTTTTATTTTCTTCTTCACAAATGCTACATACAATAAAGTTATAGCAAGCATTAATGAAGGAATATACCACAGATGATCAGAGGTTCCTAAAAAGAAAAATTTTTTTAAGTATTGTGCCACTACTACAGATAAATTATCAGATTGTGAAAGCAAAGACCTTATATCTGCGGGAAAATAGACAAGGCTCCATCCTATATAAAGTATGAACAACCTTTTTACATATGTGGTGAATACTGTTATGGTACTTACTTTTGATATTTTTTTCATAAAGAAATATCCAGAAGCTGTGAAGAAAAAGGGAACTGCTATTCTTGCTAGCACATTAACAAATCCATAAGATATATCTTTATTGAATTCCAAAAATGGTGACGTATGAATTGCTACTACTAACATTGAACAGAGGAATTTCACTACATCTATACTGCTATAAACTTTTGACTCTTTCACAATGCACACCTAAAATTTTAGTAACTTATTAAAACAATATAGGCATTACACATATGTACATCATTTTTCTAAGAAATTAATTTAATTGATAAATACTAATTCACCAATTACTAAAAATTATTAATTTTCTACTTGTAATATTGCAGAAAGTAGTTCTTCTATCACAAATAGAATGAGAATATTAAAGTAAAAGTTGATTCTCTTTACATATCTCAATTTTTGATATAGTCACTATACCCTGTTATGCATATGTTATCTATATGAGAATTAAAGAAGCGAAAGGAAAGAGAATCATGCTAAAAGATTACATAGTTAAACGAAAATCAACAAGAAAATTTGATATGAAACCTCTTGAAGAGGATGTATTACATGAGATAAAAGAGTTTGCCACAACAATGAAACCTCTTTATGAACATATTAAAGTTGAATATTCTTTTTTAGGAGAGAATGAAGTAAAAAACATTCTACCAGTAAAAGCACCCCACTACATCATCATTTCAAGCGAATCTACTGAGGGATATCTCACAAACGTTGGGTTTTTACTTCAACAGATGGATCTCTATGTATCGAGTAAAGGGCTTGGTAGTTGCTATTTAGGATTGGCTAAACCTACAGAAAAGGCTGATAGTGAATTAGAATTTGTAATTATTCTTGCCTTTGGCAATTCGCTCGATAGTCCATATCGAGAAGAGTCAGAGTTTAAAAGAAAACCTCTCACAAAGATTTCAAACAGAGAAGATCAAAGGCTGGAGGTTGTTCGTCTTGCCCCATCAAGTACAAACTCCCAACCGTGGTATGTTGTCAGTATTGGGGATGTAATGCACCTCTATTGTGTGAAACTTGGTCTCTTCAAGGGTATGATGTATAATAAAATGAATCAAATTGATATGGGTATAGCCTTAGCTCATCTATACGTTTCTCATACATCTACATTCTCATATTTTAGTGAACAGAACCCACCAGTAGTAGAAGGCTATTATTACATTGGAAGTGCCTTAATCAATTGAAGAGTTAAGAGGTAACATACCGAGAAAAGTAGATATGAACATATAATTATTGGTTCTTCTGTGCAACGGGAGTTCTTTTACCGTTCCTCTATACTCTCCTAATGCAATAGATTATGATGCATACTGTTCTATAAGGATTAATTATATATGTCATTTATTTCTCTAGGTATCGATACTTCTCTTTTGACTGCTCTAAAGAGTGAGGAAATAGCAACACCCTACCCTATTCAAAGTCAAGCAATTCCAGCAATCTTAGCACATAAAGATATTCTTGGTATTGCAAAGACAGGTTCTGGTAAAACTCTTAGCTATGTATTGCCGATTCTTATGAAATTACAAGGGACTCAAGTTCGAAAGAATAGACATATCCAGGTGTTGGTAATGGTTCCCACAAGGGAACTAGCTGCTCAAGTGAATGCAGTATTTATTAAAATTATTAAAGAAGCAGCATTAGGGATAAAAACCCTCGCTGTCTTTGGAGGTTCTTCCATCAACCCTCAAATGATGGCTTTGATGGGAGTGAATATTCTCATCGCTACTCCAGGGAGATTATTAGAACTCGTCTCTGTGAATGCTGTTCATCTTTCTGATGTAGAAATAGTAGTTCTCGATGAAGCAGATAAAATGCTCACTATAGGTTTTGAGAAGGAGATGGATCAAATATTTGCCCTCCTTCCTAAACAGCGCCAGAATCTCCTTTTTTCGGCTACCTTAAATGAACAAATCCTTTCATTAGAAAAAGTTCTCTTGCATGATCCTTTAGTAATTAGAATTGAAGAGGAGTTAGAATCAATCGACCTCATACACCAAAGAGCCTACTCTATTGATGAAGAAAAGAAAGGGCCTTTTTTACGCCACCTTATTACGAGTAAAAAGATGGAACAAGTACTTATCTTTACCTCTAGTATTGCTCGAGCTGATAGAGTTGCAGAAAAATTGAAAAAGAATGGAATCGATGCTGCATCAATTCATAGCAGAAAGACTCAGGGAGCACGAACAGACCTACTAAGGGCTTTTAAACATAAAGAGCTGAGAGTATTAGTTACTACAGATCTTCTTGCTAGAGGAATTGATATTGAATCCCTCCCCTATGTGATAAACTATGAACTGCCACGGTCACCTAAAATATTTATCCACAGAATAGGAAGAACCGGGCGTGCTGAGCAATGTGGTGAAGCTATTACCCTTATTAGCCCTTCCGAGGAGGCTCATTTTAAGGTGATAGAGAAGAAGATGAAAAAAAGGATTACGAGAGAGAGTGCTGATATAGCAACCTTTTAATTTTTGAGGTGTGATTTTTGGTACTTTGTACCTCTCCTATGTACGTTTTAGAATGAGAAGTTTTTAAAAGAGGAAAAGGTATCCCATTTTGGACAATACTAATGAACAAACCTATTTTTATGTTATTAATTATCCTGTAAAAGAGAGAGAACTCTGTCTATTAGAGATGAAGTCTCTTTTTAATACAGAACTCACAAAAAAATACTTTTTTTCTTCTATAAACATTGACCCTTCAAGAAGCCCTTTTATTAAATTAAGAATTTCTATACTTCATACAGCCCCATCTTTGCAAGAATTAGGACAGATTCTTGTTGATAATAAAACGACCTATGATAATTTTAAATTTGCACGATTCAAAATTGAAGAAGGATCATTAAATTATGCTAATTGGATAGAAAGCGTGACAGAGTTAGGAAAAGCTATTGTTGGTGAAGTTGATATGAAAAACCCCTCTATTGAATTAGGTGTCACTCAAATAGATAATCTTTATGTTTTTGGCATCTACGAAAAGAATAAGAATCCTTGGCAAAAGCACAATTTTAAACCTTATACCAATAGTAATTCTTTAGAAACACGTACTGCCCGGGCTATTGTAAATATTGCGGTTGGCCAGCAGACTCATATGAGATTAATTGACCCCTGCTGTGGTGTAGGAACTGTAGTACTTGAAGCACTTTCTTTAAATATTAGTAT
>SABI01000079.1 GCA_009929055.1 Spirochaetia bacterium
CCTCTTGAGGATGGCTTTCAAACTCCTTTTTAAGATCGCTATTTGAGTATTCGAAAGTATTTTCTGACAATACAGAAATAGATACCGGCTTAGGTAATACGTTAATCATGTTTCCCTCTCCTAAATATATTTTCAGGGAGTCCACCTCCCCTTCGAAATATATTATGTTTTTATCTCTTATGTATTTGAGCTAATTAATCAGCTTTCATAAGTTATTTTAACTAGCGGTTTCTCCTATATCCAGGCTGTTTGCAGCGGGGACAGCAAAGTCGTTTTCTCCGTCGGAAACGGCTATACTTTGTATATATAGGGTTCCCGTTTTGCTAGCTCTAGTTGCCTCAATCTCAAGTATTATTGAATCCTCTTCTATTGCTAATTCTCCATCATTACTAAAGATAATTAAGGATACTTGTGTATAACCTGTCCATTGCTGGGTTAAAGTAAAACCTGACTGTTTTAATGACACACTGTTTATAGTGACATCCGATGTGCTTTGAACAATCATTCTAACCGCATAAACCGGTCCCGATTTAGAAAGTCCCGTTGCCCTAACGGAAACGGTGGTCTTTCTGCCATCAATTTCCTTTTTTACCATTTGAATCCGAAACGCTGTTTGAACTGGAACGCTGTAAGTTACGCTATACGAGAAATTGACTGAAACCTTTTCATATGTAATTACCATAATGGCATTTTCTGAAGTGATAGAGCTATTAAATCCTGTCACCATACTTTCAGTAATATTAATAATCTGGGATGTTCCGTCAGAATAATATACTTTAATCTTAGCTTTTTCATAGTCTATTTGCTCATCTAACGCATAAAATTCCTTAAGGCTTGTCCCTACAACTTCAATTGAGTCTATTTTGAGAGCCCTTGGTTTGCAAGCAGAAAGAGCCACAGCAGATAAGCTAACGGCGATAACTAGTAATATTAATAATGCGACTTTAAGTTTCAATCTTTATCCTTTTTTTGACTTTATTACTCTTTTTCTATCTTATTTGCTTAGTCCAAGACTCCTACCCTAATTGCCATTAATTTGTCTCGCAAACAGAACAATATCTGTTAACGAACTCTTACCATCTGCGTTGAAATCCATTATATATGGCTTATTCTCTCCTATTAGCACTCTTGAAGCCATGGAGTCCAAATCGCTTTGAGATACTTGTCCATCTCCGTTCGAATCTCCGAAAACGTTAATCTCAAAATCATAAACTTTGTATCCCTCTTCATTGGTAAAAACTACTCTATCTCCTGTTCTTAGATTCCTAGTTGAGAGAGGGTTGAGGGCAGTACCGTTTTTATCGGTTATTGTTTTAGTTAGGTAATCAGCGATTAAAAATCTGTCATTAATATCAACTAAAGTTTGATTTGTGGTCTTTACTGATACAATACGGCTACTCTTTTTCACCTTAATTTCTGAGGAATCCACTCCTTTTAGGGTGTTGTCATCGTCCTCCCTAACCTCGACAGTAAAGCTTGTTTTCTCTCCGCCAACATACCCTTCTACCATTACAGACTGCATTCCAGCCAAGGTTGGGTTGTAGGTAATTTTTAGCTCGTCTGCAACTGCGCTTCCAGTAAGGGTCTTATTATTTAGCCCACTTTCATATTTCAAAGTAACCTGCATACCTAAATAATCAATTGCCTCCCCGTAACCATATACTCTCTTTACCGGAGCTTGATTTACGGTAATCTGTTTAACTATATCGGATACATGAACGGTTAAAGTCCCAAGTCCTTCTTGGAACCAGAATAGTACTTCTTGCTCGCCTATTACACTTGGTTGATAGTCATGTTGATAGTTTGAGGAATTAAGTTTGGTGTTTGCACCGTTTGCATATATTGCCCTAACCTCCACCTCTAAAGGATCCCCATATTTGTACTCGGTCTTAACCGGTATTATTGTAAGATTCTTTACGTAGTTACTTACCGTACAATTTACAGTCCAGGTCCTTACTATATTTTCCATTTCATTAAAATATCTTAGTGTGATAACTTGTTGAGTGGATGTTAAATTAGTCGGATTAAATTCGGGAGAGTATGAAAAACGTGTCCCACCATAATTTTCGTCGGTATATGCTCCCGAGCGCATATGTAGTCTAAAGAGCCCTGTCTCAGGGGCAAAAGCCTCTCCATACTTATAGTTTGCCTTTGGGGGAGACCTCATCTCTATATCAGAAAATACATCTATTATTTCCATATCGAAGCTCTTGGTTAATGTTGTCCCCTCAAAAGAGTAGGTCAGTTTTACCGATTGAAGCCCCAATCTAAGATTATAATTTGAAATTGTGTTATATGAATTATCCGCATTTTTAAACTCAAGAGAATATGATAGAGGGACTACTGGAATATCCCCACGTTTTTTCATAGATACATAGACGGTCATATTCAAGGACTCCTTGTACCTTACGGTTTGCTTTGGAATATCTAATACATATTGGGGAACATCTGTAATTCGAATCTGAATTTCCTTAAAGGTATCTAGATATCTTGCCCCATATGTTTGCACCCCTCCGACAAGTTCGGGGTCAAACACAGTCTCCATGGCTTCACTTACGCTAACCGTAGTATCAGTAAATGTTTTCCGAATTCTAAGGGAATAGGGAGATATAGAGGGATCTGTTGGTCCAGATACATATTCGAATTCGGCAACTTCTTCAGGGTCAACTGCTACGTAATCTTCTCCGCTAGGTATTACTATCTCCCAAGATGCAACCGGTTTAAGCCCCCTAGCTATTATGTTAAAGCCCTCAAATATCTGTCTACTATTGATATTGACTTCTCCTTCTACTACCGTACTGTATTGGGTATAACAGGTAAATATTATAGATTGCTGGGTGCTTTCTACCCCTTCAATATACACTATTTCATCGTCAAACCCTTCCATCTCATACCAGAAGTTGGGAGTTAATGCCTGATTCTTTATTTCTATTCTTGAACCCGAACCTTGGTCAAAATATACCTTAAAGTTTAAATCCTTATACTGTTCGAAATAGTGATAATAGTTGGAGTCGTCCTTCCCTTCATATGCAAATGAGCCCGCCATTTTTACTTCAACAACCACTGGATCGGCTTCTAAAACATTGTTTCCATTTGCAGCATCGGTATATGTGGCTCTAATCAAATGTTGTCCTCTAATATTACCGTTATATCCTGTATATGCAACATTTGGAGAGTCAAAGTCTTCCGTCCTAACGGTAGAGGAGGCCATATTTAAGGTCAGTTGTTCGGTATTATTAAAAGAAGCTCCAAACGCATATATGTTTTGTCTTGGAACATAAGAAATGCTCGATACAATATCATAAACGTTCACAGTGTATTTTATTTCTAGTGGATTAGAGAAAAACGGGTCAGAAAATCTAGCCGTCAATGTTTGCGAACCCAATGTCCTCGGATTATATCCAGTTGTAGAACTCGGATTAACAGGATAATTTACAATAGCTCCGTTACTAAAGGTTACTTTAAACTGTCCTCTCTCTCCTTCAAGATTACTTAACGCCTGATTATATATATAGCTGGTTTTTGGGATCTCTGAAAACTCTAATTTCTCAGCATAACGACTTACTTCCACATAAACAGGCTTAGTTTGCCCCATATATGTAAGATTAATGGTCTTTGCTCCCTCTACTGCTGAGTTATAATTCCCTAGCATATCATGAGTAACTGGAATAGTAACCTGAGGCTCCCCAGTTATCGTTACTTTTAAAGTTATATAATTAAGATTAATTAAATCATTTTGTCTTATCTTGATTGGGTTTTGAGATTGAGTAACATCAATAACAACTTCCGAATCAACAACAGTAACCGCGCAGGTATCCTCGTATGTAATTCCACTTACAGTTATGGAAACAGTGATAGTCGCAGAGCCTGCAGTTACTCCTGTAATAAGCCCACTCGCCACATCAACTGTTACAATTTGCGGGTTAGAAGAAGTAAAGCTAGGACTCGCTGTCCCCACATTTGTTGCATCTAAAGGAACTAATGCATAATGCAATTTAAGAGTCTTATCCTTTACAATTCTCGCCTGTTCTTCAACAAAGGTAATTCCTGTTAAAGGTTTCTCTTCATATACAGTTACTAAAAGAGTCGAATAAATCGAAGTTCCATTTATTGTGCCCCTTATTGTGGTTGTTCCTGCTTTAAGACCTGTAATTTTTGCGCTTCTGTAATCGGTTCCTTGGGCAAACATAGTTATAGTGGCAACAGTCGGATCAGAGGAGGTAAATATAACTCTTTGATAGGTAGCCCCCGAGGGAGAAACAGATACTGATACCGTCTCTTCAGCACTCTTTAATAACCTTGCATCTCCTCCGCTTAGAGTAGGAGTTCCGATACCCGTTACTGCAACTAACTCTCCTGGTGCATAAATCAAATTGGGTATAGGTGTGTTAGTTTCATATTGCGGATTTCCTATTCCTCTGTATTCAACAACACCATCCACTCTTAAAAAGATACTCTGGTTTTCCCCTCCTGCAAGATCAATTATGTCATGTAGTCCGGATACATTACATTGTCCTGAAGTATTATCCCCTGCAGCAACAACTGTTCCATTTTGAAGAATAGATAGAATGTGTCTTGAACCTGCAGCAATTTTTACACTTTGTGAAAAAGAGCTAAGGTTTACCGTATATGGAAAATTCCCAATAACTAAAATCTCTCCGTTTTCTCTCAAAACGAGAGTGAAACTATCTCCTGCAGCAACCTCAATCGCATCGGTTATAGCCTCCACCTCGCACTGTCCGCTTGAATTATCTCCAGCAGCATATACCTTTCCGTCAGAAGCAACTCCAACTACATGTCTTGCCCCTGCCGCTATTCCAATAATATTGGTCCAACCGCCCACTTGAAGTTGATAATGATCATTTAATCCAGAAGCCATTACCACTCCCTCAGAAAGAAGGGCATAGGAAGTATAGTCTCCAGCGGCAATTTCCTTAACATTTATCCAGCTATCAACCACCGATTCACCATAATAGTTTTCCCCAAAGCTCCCTACGGTCATATCTCTATATAACGCTAGAAGATGTTTTCTTCCTATCGCAATCATAGATACATCTTCTTCACCGTTTACTTCCCAGATACCCGTTGTAGCAGTTCCCGAAGAAATCACGTTTCCTTCGTTGTCTATCCCAAGACTTATTTGAGGACCAGCAAAAACTCTAGCTAGCGCCTCCGCATCCGAGTCTAAAATATCCTGCCAAGTGTATGCCGTTCCGTTTGTAACGCTAACTGGGCCATATTCCTTCTGTTTTCC
This sequence comes from Spirochaetia bacterium, assembly GCA_009929055.1. GTDB lineage: Bacteria > Spirochaetota > Spirochaetia > Sphaerochaetales > Sphaerochaetaceae > SABI01. Next base: position 5,255 of record SABI01000079.1, read on the forward strand.
TTCAGCGTCAGTAACTACCCAATTGATTTTAGCTGGTTGTGTTTCTGAGTTGAAGCTTCCGATATAGAAAGAACTAGTTAAAATATTCCCTTTATCTCTTACTACAAAAGGACATTCAAAGACCCTTTCGCCTAGTGCAAATTTAGACTGAAAATCAGCAAGGTTTAAATTGTTGGATGCAATTATTGTTTCACCTGCAGTAAGCAAATTAACCTTAACGTTTGCTAGATAAGAAAGATTAACCTCACTAGAAAACTGAACCTCTGCTCTAATTCCCGCCCAGTCGGTAGCATTATAATACACTGCAGAGTTAACAGAAATCTTATTATCAAACTCCCCAACAGGAATTACAGGTGTATCATTCGGAAAGCTTACTCTAAATTGTGCACTTTCGCTAGAAACAGACAGGGCCTCGATTACTATTTTGCTGTTATCCCCATCTGAATAAAATAGGTTACCATAGTTGTATTTGGTTAAATCGTGCAATCTACCAATACTACGATAATATGGGTTTTGAGGAGAGAGGTAGGCCCTCTCAACATCCTTTTGTGAGTCAGAATATATCGCTGTAGTTGGGCCATCAGGATTCATATAAACAAGTGGTCTAAAGACATAGACCTCGTCTGGATATAACTTAGATTCAAATCTTGCATCCCTATTCCCCGTACTTGATTCAACAGAAGAAGGCTCTCTCACTCGATATACTACTAAACCCGTTCCAGGAAGAGAGGAATCATACCTAGTAGAGATATTAGGATTGCGGTATTCTACCATAAAATACTCACTTGGCTTTTCAGCAAGACGTATCTTGTACGCAAGAACATCGGTGTTGCTTACTGAGGTCGAAACTGGTGAAAGTTGGTATATTCCGCTTGCGACAATATCTAGAGATTGGGAACTCCCTATTCCACCTACGTATTTTGATCTCATATATGTCAACATATACTGGGGAATATTTGTGTTAGAGGACATAAGATCCCATTTTCCAACAGGTACAAAATCATAGTTGTAATGATATAAATCCGGGGCCCCTAATACATGGCCCATTTCGTGACATAAAACCCCAACATTAATCGAGGAAGAAAAATTAAAGGAATAATCTCCAACCTTTACTCCTCCAAGATAACTACTAGCTGAAGAACCATCGATTGAATCAAGATTCCAGCTATGTGGCCAAAGAAGCCCACCCCAAGTGTCTTCATTATTTCCACAAATGAGAAAGCTTACGCTGTCCGCATAACCATCGTCGTTAATATCTAAATCTTTCCCTGAAAAATCAAACTTATTTGCAGCCCCTGCTACTGCCCCCGAAAGAAGCTCCGTTTCCCGCGTTCTTCTAGTGTAAGTGTTTGAGTCCTCAATATTGAAATATTGACGGTCTCCTCCGTTATATACATATACTTCGGAGGGACTAACTCTTGGAAGAATGCTGTTTATAGTTACGTTATTGTAAGAAAGAACTTCATAATAATTTTTCAGAGAATTTATGGGATGATTAAAGTATGGATCGAAAGCCGCAATTGCATTATCAACCACTGCCTGAGTGGTATCGTTAAATTTTATTAAAATAACTAAGTTGGTTATTATTCTTTTCGGTTCTTCCCCCGCAAGAAGAGGCTTCTGGTCAACAATATCCGGTTCCTCCCCTCCGAGAAAGACTTCTCCGCCATATGGGGCAGCTCTATCTATTCTTGTTACAAGTTCAGGGTTTAGCGAAAAATCAATTTCAGAAGCGGTGAGTTTATCTACCAGCCCAATTTCTTCCTCGGATGCAAAAAAGCTGATTCCAGAAGAAATTAACACTCCATCTGCTAAAGTTCCGTAGGTTAAAGTATTGTTTGTATTATCTCTAATCAGAACAAAGCCTTGTTCGTCATGACAATACCTGAAATATTCATCCCCGCTTTCAAAAAACTCGGCAACCAATCCATTCTCAAAAGTCATTTTTCTTTCAAAGGTATATTTTCCAAACTCCTCTGTGGGGACATCTACAGATAGAGTAGGAAGAGAGTTGTTTTTAACATAGGAAATTGCCCCAAGGGTCATCACTGAGGCTAGAAGTAAAATTAGAGCGATATATATATATTGCTTTTTAATGTTCATTTTTCTTACCCGTACCGGGTCGCTCTCTCTTTTTGGGCACTATAACCCAAATTATTTATGCATATAATATATCATATGCGCGCGTATTAATAAATACCAGACAATACTCCAATCATATTATCTCATTTCCATTTGTATATTTTGTGATAAATACTTGATTTAAGAAATATTTCAAGAAAAAATCTCCCCTTTTATCAAGATCATCTTGGATCTAGGTCTAATCTCTCTGGATATTTCTCTGTTATTGTAAACTTTTTTCTCATTTCTTGTCCCTTCTACAAAAAACGGCACCGATTTCTCGATGCCGATTTAACAATATATACAATTTCCTATTAGCTATATGATTATCCCATCGAGGTCACATCAAGGGCAACAACATACTGTTGGGTATTGGTAAAGCCAAGGCTGCTCGTAAACGGAATATTGACGACTAAAGTATATCTTCCGCCCGATCTTGAGGTTCCCGAGGTTGTCTTACCAGTATTGATTCCGGCAAAACCTCCAGTAACCTTGGTTCCGAAATATTTGGTGCTGAAGTTCCACTGGCTAGAATCATACTTGTCTGAAGCCCAGTAAACATCTGCATCCGCCCAAGGTAGGGTATAGATATAATCCCAGTTGTATCCTGGATACTCCACATTCTTAAAGTCAAAGAGTGAAAACTCTATTACAGAGGGCAGGTATGTCTTAACTGACATTGTAGGCAGGTATCTCAAATCGAAGAGCGCATTTTCAGCCACAATTATCTTAGGCACATCGTTCTGTTTAAACTTACCTTCCGAAGCATAATACTGGTTATAGAAGTTAGTGGACGGTAGCTTGTTAGTATATATGTCGTAATTTTCTTCCATTCCCTCTATTCCAAGAGTTGTGGGATATATGAAAGAAGAAGGCAGAGTAGGTTTAATCATCCCAAATCCATAAACTGCATCAGGATTATGGAGATAGGCTGGATAACTCTTAAGATTATCGTAATTATTTCCATCATAAGAAGACTCTGGGCTTGCAAACACAGTGACAATAATCTTTCCGCCAACGTTCTCACCTGGGTTCGGATAGGCTCTAAGCGAAGTAGCGTTCCAGGTAATATATCCGGGATCATTATAGCTCTGTGGTGGAATCTTAGGATCATCCCCTCTACTTGGCATTCCCTTATGCGGGGTTATCTCAGTACCAGTAATCATCCTGTCTCCCGTTCCGCCCCTAGTAAATCCAAGTATGCGAGAAGGATCGTCATAGAACTTATATGTCTGGCTATATTCTACAGGAATCATCTTAGCCTGGTTAAGGTTCATTCCAGCAAACACCTGTCTATTGAAGGAGGGCAGAGTCCTCGATTGTCCTTTTTGTATGGAAACTAGGTTAGGTACACTGTTGTTGACAAGAACTTTTCCTGCATCAACATAGAATCCCCATCTTACTGTCTGTCCACCCTTTCCTCCAAGGGTTAGAGATGCGTATTGTCTAATTGTCGAGGCAGCCTCCCAGTTGACTTCATCGAAACTCCACTTGTTATAGTTATTTAGATATGTTCCTCCACCTCTTACGTTTTCAAATGTGAAGTTCATATTGTTGTTGAAGGAAATTACAAAACCATCATTTGCATATACTCCGCTAGTAGTGTCAAGAAGAACTCCAGGAAGTACTTGAACAGCATATTGAGGATTGCTAAATTCATCGTATCCCTGTATCTTTCTCTGTAAATCACCCGGCATTAATATTATTTCCTGTTCCCCATATTTTGTATTCTCGCTAAATATAATGTCATCTGCAAGGGTCCAGGAAGTATCTATCTGATAATTAATCGAGTAAGGTTGATTATCTAAGTCGATTTGGAAGGTAGTGCTAACTGATTCCTTATTGTACGCTATTCTTGCTCTTCCGGCCTTCATATTTGTCCAAGCACTATCTATATCCACATAGTATACTTCGGGATCTCCCATTTCCGATCCAAGTGGCCCAACATAAACACGTACATGTTCGGGTAGCTTAACTCCACCAGCGGCTATAAAGTAGTATGGGCTACTTACGTAGTATGTATCTTGATGGTCTATCCCATTGACCTTGTTAATATTATCCATGGAGAGAGGATCAACTGCATTCATCCACTCTTTGTAGGTAAGAGTAGCATTGTCATAGTACTCTTCTGGATTGGCGAGATATGTCTCATTCCCAGCAGGGTTCATTCTAATTGCTATTACATATGACTCCACGCACTCAACATCAAACGGGGCGAGTTGCTGGCCTTCTGTGTCTAATCCAAAGCCTGGTAATTTGATATAGAATCTGGCATCTCTGCCTTTATATGATATTCCTCTAGCCGAGTCGAGAATGAAACGAATCTGTAGATCCAGTTCGTTCTCTCCAAGAGAGAGGGCTGCAGGAGCATTGATATCCTGTGAGAAATATTGCGCACCAGCTCCAAGAGTAAATGTTATGTTATATTCATCTGTATTTCCTTCTTTCATATTACCGAACTTGATAGTGAAGGTGGCATCTGCTTCAAATACATCTTCAACTATAGCCGCGGAAACGTCCTCGGTAGTGTTGTAGTCATAAGGTCTAATCTTCGGTTTTGCAGGTATAGGATTGCCTAGTTCATCGAGTATCGGATTTCCAAACTCATCTTCTTCGTATACTATGTTATCGAATTCATCATATACAAGTTTGTATAAGTTGGTAAACTCAGTTACAGTTCTATCCATAACTCTGAACAAGAAAGGCTTGCTCTGAGCAAACATATCATCATATGCTTGCTTGTCAGCAGATACTTCACCCTGTCTGTTATA
>SABI01000410.1 GCA_009929055.1 Spirochaetia bacterium
ATAATGTATAGGAACATATCAACTGTTTGAAGCCCAAAACTTTTAGATGAACTCATTGTTTCAAAAGAGGTATGTTTAATATTAGAGAAATCAATTGCCCCATCCTCTTGGAAATCAACAGCGGTCCGTTTTGCTGGCTCTTTAGATAATTCATCTATTTCTTCTAAAACTTTTCTTACTTGATCTTGATCATCATAAGTAATTTTGGTGATTCGTGATTTACGTAGTTTTGAATAATCTGAGAGTAACCCCATTAGTGGTAAAAAACTCGCGACATGTGGTAGATTTAGCCATCTATCTACTTTTCTTGTATGGTATGAAGTTAATGCAGCTGGGTTGTTTTTTGCCCAAGTAAGAGCGTCAGAGATAATTTGCTTTGCCCTCTCATCTTTTGTTAGATGAATATTTGACAAAATAGTATCACAGGAGACCTTGAGTGCTTCTATCGCTTTCTCCTGTGACGTTGCACACAAACAATCTTCATAGAAACTATGAGCGACTTCTACTGGAACAATCTCCATGAGCTTTGATATAAGAAATAGACGTAATTCTCTAATTTGATAGGTATAGGATCGTGTCCCTTTATTTTCAAAGTTATCGAATAGGTTCTCATACATTTTTGCATAAGACAAAAAATCTTTTTCTACTATAGAGTAGAAACAAGAAATTGAATTAGATCTTAGGATTTTTAATAGATCAGAAGCTAATGATTCAATCGTATTAAAGTTTTCACCACTTTGGATTTTCAATAATTCATTTTCTTTCAGAATTTTTCTGTATAATCGATCTAAATCAAGATCAAGGTTCTTTGTTGATGTAATTGCCATATAATGAAAAATTGATTGATCTATGTCTTTACTATTTTTCTCATTGTCCTTTATTTCATTAATATAAACAAACATGATCATTCTCCTATAACAACTAATCAGAATTTTGCTAATAATACAATATTGGTCGATTGTTAACCATTCTTAATTATGACAATGTTCGATACAAATCGATGGGGTGTTATGTTCCACCACAGACTCTTACTGCAATAACTACCTACATATGGGTAGCAAATTCCGAAAGTTTTATAATTCCCAGCAGAACTCTTACTTCTAGGTTTTTTTGTACTAGAAGATATTCCTGTTATTAATCCTAAAGTGATTCCAATCAATGTCGTGGCTATTGAACTAAGAAGGAAATGAAGTCTCTTGTTTCTTTTAAACACATGCCCTGGCTCATTGAGATAGCTTAGGTCAAAGAAGTGGAGATTGTCTGTTATTGTAATAGAGAGCCAGTGTTGAGCCCTGGTGTCCTACACAACTCAATGACTTTAGAGAACATGACCTATTTCTTTAATGTAAACAGTTAAAGAGCATCATTTCTACCAATAATCCCTTGCAGAAATGAAAGAATAATAAATTGATTGAAATAGAACATGAAACTCCCTCTTCGTCTTTTTTAAAAAAAGCATCTATGGTAGAGGCAATTCCTAGAGAGAGGAGGTATGAGTAGAAATAAGAGTGTATCTTTAAAAGATGAGTTGATTAGTTAAAGAGATTTATTGATCTTTAAGTCGAAAACCTTTTTTATCATTAAGTGTAGGAATGAAGAGAGGGACAAAGGTTGCTACACTACGATACTTCTCATAGAAGTATCCTGCAATAGAGAAGACAAGAGCTCCTATAAAATTAACAAACATATCTTTCATTGTGTCATGTAGGCCAATATCTAAATATCCTCCTAGTCCTAATGGCTCTCCATTCACTATTACCTCATTGATATTCGCTATTGTGATAATCTTCTGGCTCTTAGTAGGATCTAACATTACAGAGCGAATAGTATGTACTACGGTATCTTTTTGCATGTCCATGGCAAACACAAGGTCCATAAAATATTCAAAGAACTCCCATATTACTCCTATAGTCATAGAGAAGCAAAA
>SABI01000411.1 GCA_009929055.1 Spirochaetia bacterium
AAGTTTACCGAAAAGTGTATGGAGAGGGTAAACAAGTTTCAGGAGAACTTTACGAGTTTAATCGTCCTGAGGAATTATCACTGTATTTTAAAAGCCCAAAGGAAGCTATGCTTTCTGACATAGTTGTAAAATCTGAGAAATACGGCGAATGTTTAGCTAAAGTGTACCTTGTTACTAGAAGAGATTTAGCTACCCTGTTTTCTGCCGGAAAGCTCGAAGCTAAGGATATCTTTTGAGAATACTTCACAATCTCTTGTCTAAAGTAAACAAAAGCGAAAAGGACAAGATACTTTCAAATAAGAACATACGCGTAGGATTTGAGTTCGAGTTTATCGGACCGCTTAATTGGAATGACTTGGTAGAGAAGTACGAAGAGTATTTTTACAGCTCAGACCAAGCTATGCTAGTACGCAATTTGGACGCTAAGGATATAGCTTACTTCTCTTGGATGTCTAAAGAAGCTAAAGACTCAACTATGCTAGTTTCTAATATTGGAGAGTCTAAAAGTTACCAAGCTCGTGGGTATGACGTAATTGTGCCAGACGCTTCAGTATCAGATGATGGTGACGACTTTGAGTTGGTAACCAGACCTCTTCCTCTTTCAGAAAGCTTATCAAATTTATATACAATCTTAAATGGTATTCAGTCTAAAGGGTATAGACTTAGCGATAAGTGCTCTTTACATGTTGGTATAAGCTTTAAGGGTATCAACTTGATGAAGGACTTAGATTACGTCAAGCTGTTTATGTTCCTAGACGAAGGTAAGGTGTATAGCCAAATGCCTAGTAGGAAGGACAACTCTTATGCAATAAACCCTAAGGCAGTAAATCCTCATAAGCGGGTTAAGTCTCCTGAATTTTCAGTTGCGCTTGCTATCGCTAATTTGGCAAGAACTAAAGATATTGACCTAACTGATTTGGATAAAGCTTTGCCTAAGTTAGTACCTCACTTTAGAGCTAGTAAGAGTCCAGTACAAGCATTACGGCACCTGTTCAATAAGTTTGCATCTGTTAACTTGACTGTAATGAAGGATGGTTACATAGAGTTCCGACTTCTAGGTGGTCACAAATATGCTAGTCAGTACGCATTTATCCGCTCTACAATATTAGAGTTCTGTTATGCGGTACAAATTGCTTGTACTAAAGATAGAGAGGATGAATACAAGAAAAGACTTAAGAGGTATTTAACTAAAGACGTACTTACGTCAGATTTAAAAGGTGAGTCTTTATTTGAAGCCTTAAAGAGTTCATTATGAGCAGACTTAACTTAGTATTTGTTTACGGAACACTTAAGACAGGAGAGGATGACCATTCTATAATGGACAATCTTTCTGCTGTACTTATAGGTAAAGGTCAATTAGCAGAAAACAAATATGTAATAGCTAACTGTATGGGAATACCCTATCTGGTTGAGGACCAAGCTCAACCACAGTTTGTCAAGGGCGAAATATATTCCATTCCAACGGCTAAGTTTAAAGAACTAGACAGGTTTGAGAAAGGCTATACTCGTGTTCTGTTGCCAGTGTATAATAGCTCTGGAGATAAGAGGGAAGCTTACGCGTATTTGTGCGACTTTCCTGAACATATAATGTCAAGCTCTCACTGTTCTCTTTGTTATTCTTATTCTAATAATCAGGATTGATTTATGGTGCATTATACAAGGTTAACATTTGTACTGATTGCAGCTATGCTGACTTCAGTAGCATCTGCATATTTGACTATCACAGGTTATATGAAGCTGTTCAGCTCTATTTCAATTATCATTGCGTGGATTTTGGTAGTGCTGGAGCTTGCTAAGATTGTAATAGCGGGCGTTATTGTGAAGTATAAGATGACAGAGGTTCCTCAGAAGCCGTTCTTGGTTGCGATATTGCTATCTTTGGTAATGTTGTCCGCGGTAGGGCATTATGGATTTTTGACCTCAGC
>SABI01000080.1 GCA_009929055.1 Spirochaetia bacterium
AAAAGAGATGAGGGCAGCTATTGCTGCCCCTAGAAGGTCTGTTATATACCTGAAGCCATCATATTATGTAGACCTCCACCGTTTTTCACGTTGGTAAATCCTAGTTGTTTGAGAATACGCTGGCCATAGCTAGAGCGGGCACCCGAAGCACAGTAGATGATAATTTCGCGACTTTTGTCTTCAATGGATGTAACCCATTCTTGGAGACTGTCGAGTTCAACATTGATTGCTCCTGGATATGCTCCCATGGAAAACTCCATTGGAGTTCTTACATCAAGGATAATCGGCCCATCTGTGGGTAGGAGCTCAGTTTGTGTTTCTTCTTCTATAATATCCCTTGTAATTCCAGCTTCTAAGTCTTCAATGCTTTTACGTTCGACAGGGAAGAGTCCTACACTAAGGTGCTTATATCCTATAGCACGAGCATATCTTTCTAATGAGAGGTATCCACCACTTAGGTTGTACACTTGGTCAATTCCAGCTCCTTTAAGCATTCGGAGTGTTACATGGCTTTTTTGTCCATCGTCGCTGATGAGGAGAATAGCATGGTCGTGAGGGATTTGATCGAGGTTATCTCTAAGGACATTCTGACTTAGATTGGTACTTCCCGCAAGGTTTGCCTTTGAGTAACTGATTGGGTCGCGTAGGTCGATTACAATAGGTTGTTTCTCAATGGCAAATTTCTCTATATCTTGAGCTAGAATAGCGGGACTGAATCCACTTTGGTGGTTGCCTGCTGTAAACGCTGCCATATTAACAGGTCCGTTTGGACTGTCAAATGGAGGTGCATAGGCAAAGTCGAGTTCTTCAAGGTCGGCGATTGTGAGGCCACCTGCTATAGCTGTTGCTAACACGTCTATTCGTTTATCTATCCCTACTCTTCCAACAGCTTGGGCTCCTAAGATTTTTCCAGTTTTTATTTCCCATATAAGCATGAGGCTTACTTTCTCTGATCCAGGGTAATAGGAAGTATGGCTTGCTTTATGAACTACAACTGCTTGAACATCAAGCCCTGCGTCCCTTGCGATCTTTAGGCTCATCCCAGTAGAACCTGCTACTGCTCCAAAGACCTTTACAATTGAGGTTCCCATAGCACCGTTGTATTTCCGTGCTCCTCCTAGTGCATTCTCTGCAACAATTCTTCCCTGTCGGTTTGCAGGGCCTGCTAGAGGCATTCTTATTGTTTTGCCAAGGACATTGTGGAATATTTCTACCATGTCGCCAGCTGCATAGATTGAGGGGTCACTAGTACGCATTTCACTACTAACTTTTAATCCGCCAGCTCCTCCCATTTCAAGTCCTGCATCTTTTGCTAGTTGAAGTGTTGGTCTCACTCCTACAGAAAGAAGGACAAAGTCGGCTTCTACTTTAGTTCCGTCGTTTAATAGTACGCTCTTTTCTTCAATTGCCTTAACTGATTTCCCAAGGCTGAGTTTTACTCCATAGTCGAGTAGTTCTTTGGTTATAAATCCAGCTATTTCTCCTTCCAAATTAGGCATCACCTGTGGTGCCATCTCTACAAGGGTCACTTCAATATTTCGTTTAGCGAGGGCTTCAACCATTTCAAGACCAATAAATCCTCCACCTACTACTACTGCAGTACGAGGTGTATTGTCTTTAATGAATGAGTCTATTTTATCCATGTCTTCGAGGGTCCATAGTTGAAAGACATGATTTTTATCTACTCCAGGAAGGGGAGGAACTACTGGCTTACCACCCTGTGCCAAGATGAGTGAGTCGTAGGGAAATGAGTGTTCTTTACCAGTTTTAGAGTTTCGTGTTGCTACAGTTTTATGTTCACGGTCAATTTCCAAGGCTTGTGTATTAGTATGTACTTTGACTCGGTACTGTTCATCAAAGGTCTCTTGGCTAGCTAGGATAAGGGATGAGCGATAGGTAATATCGCCTCCTATGTAGTAGGGTAGTCCACAGTTAGCAAAAGAGACATCAGCTCCTGCTTCTAGTAGGGTAATGTTTATATCATTATTTATTCGTCGTGCGCGTGCTGCTGCGGTTGCTCCTGCGGCAACTCCACCAATTATTAAAAGATTTTTCATCTGTACTCCTCTGTATATAGAACATGTATAAAGAAATGTTTATCGATAGTAAAGTGACAAACTCACACTACAGTATAAGGAGGAGTTTGATTATTTACACCTTACTCCTAATTCTTTACGGGGGAGCGTAGGAAATCCTTTTTCTAAGGCATGAGCTAAATGTTGGGTATCTGAAAAAAGGAGTGCATGTAATCCTGCCTCTTTTGCCCCTTTTATATTGTGAGGTAGATCATCAATAAAGAGAATCTCTTTTGAGTGTAGCTGAGTATGTGTGATAGCTTGGGTAAATATTCTTATATCTGGTTTATTGATGTGGAGAATTCCTGAGATGATGATTTCATCAAAAGAGCTTACCCATTCTTGTCCTGCTATAAGGCTAAGATAGGTCGATGTAGCCATATTTGAAATAATGAGGTTCATTATTCCATTCTCTTTCAGTTCTTTAGCCCAATTAAGCATCGCTTGATTCATATGAGAAAATCCAATTAGGTCCATCTCTACCAATGTAGGAATATCTTCTTCTTCAAGTGGAGAATTGCAGTAATCTAAGACAGCTTCCCAATAGAGGGAATTATCATATTCATCACTATCGAGTTGATGACGAAACTTCCACATGCTTGTGTTGAAAGATTCATAATCAACTCGGGCCAATGTAGCCATCTTAGATACATCTTCTTTACTGATAAAAGAGGCTAATACCCCTCCGTAATCAAATGCTACTGCTCGAATATTGTTCATATATAGATACCTTTGAAAAAATATTATTGGGGTAATACTATATTCAAAGAACGAAAAAAACTATCTAAAAATGTATATTTCTGGATAGAAATGATTCACTATTATTCTTAGGTTTCTAGGCATTTAGGAATTGCTTATTTGGTGCAAAGGAAGAAAAAAATACCGCTTATCAACTTTATGATGAGCGGTATGTGGTTTAGCAAAGTAGAGTTATTTTCTACTTAGATTTCTTCTCTTCGAGTCTTTTGTGTTGAGTTTTCTCTATTGCGTTAATAATCTTATCATATCCTGTACATCTACAGAGATTTCCTGCAACTTGTTTTCTAATTTCATCTCTGCTTGCAACTTCTTCTTTTGTGATAATAGGGATAGAAGCCATGATAAATCCGGGGGTACAAAATCCACACTGAACAGCTCCTTCATCTATGAAGGCTTGTTGGATATCAGAAATTGTCCCTTTTTTATCAGAGAGTCCTTCTAGGGTGAGAATAGTTTTCCCTTGGGCCCAAATTGCTAGATAGATACAGGAATTGAAAGGTTGTCCATCGATGAGGACGGTACATGCTCCACATTCACCTACATCACAGCCGTGTTTGATGCTGTCTAGTCCAGCACTTCCTCGAAGCATATCTGAGAGTGACTCTCTTATATCAACAGTATATTCTTTTTTGCTCCCATTGATAGTGCAGTGTATTGTTTTCTTAGCCATGTATCTTACCTCCGGCTTTTTCGATTGATTCAGTGGTGGCACGCCTAGCAAGTTCTTCAACTAGGTGGAGCCTAAACTCTTTACTCGCTCTCCAACTCGTTCTTGGCATAACGTCTGTAAGGGCACCTTTAGCTATTGTGTTAATGAGTTCTTCATTGATGATGTGTCCATTAGCACTCTCTTCTGCTGTAATTGATCGTATAGGGATAGGAGCTGCTACTCCAAAGGCGATACGCAATCGTTCTATTTTTTTCTTATCTTTACTAAGTCTTACATTAACTGAACAACTTAGAGTTGCAATATCCATTGCTCTTCGCATTGCATATTTAATGAAGTGTCCATAGGTGTTCTCATAACTCTCCTTAGGAATTCGTATTCCAGTAAGAATTTCACCTGGTTGAAGGTCTACTTTCCCAGGCTTAATATTGAATTCACTAAAAGGGAGAACTCGAGTTCCTTCTAAGCTCGCTATTTCAAGGATAGCATCATATGCTTTGAGAGTTCCTGCAGAGTCTGCACTTGTTACCCCGTTACAGATATTTCCCCCAATTGTACCAATGTTTCTAATCTGGGGCCCCCCGATTTGCTCTACAGCTTCACCGAGGACAGGGATGTTCTTTTTGATGATTGGATGCATTACTACATCGGTGAAACTCGACAGCGGTCTGATTAAAATTGATCCATCATCTTCAATACAAATTCCACGTAATTCATCAAGAGGAAAAATGCTAATAAGGTCACATCCTGCTAATTTACCTTCACGAATCTTGATGAGGATGTCACTCCCTCCAGCAAGAATAAGTGCTTGGGGGTGTTCTTTTTTTAGTTTCAGTGCTTCAAGTACTGAAGTTGGTTCATATAAGTTTTTAATATCGTACATGCTCTTACTTCCTTTATTTAATGAGTCCCGCGTCGCGTATTGCAAAGAATAGTTTCTCTGGGTTAAGAGGGATTGAGTTAACTGCAACTCCTGTTGCATTAAGCATTGCATTTCTGATAGCAGGTGCTACTGGAATTGTAGGAGGCTCTCCAAGGGACTTATTTCCATAAGGACCAGTTGGGTCACTCGGTTCTACAAATGCGACATGGAGGTCTGGAGTATCCATAGGTGTCATCAATTTGTAGTCAAGGAGATTGTCGTTAAGCATTTTTCCTGTTTTTTGGTCAAAGTCGAGGTGTTCATACAGTCCATACCCAAGGCCCATACTCATTCCTCCATGGACTTGTCCTTCTGCTGTTTGACGATTAATAATTGTACCAGAGTCGTGAACGTTTATGATATCTAACACTTTTATGTGGCACATTGGAATATCTATTTCAATTTCAGCAAAACAGACTCCAAAAGAGTAAGTATTATCTGAGCAGTGGTGTGATTCTTCAGCACTAATGTGGGTTGAGTTAGTAAGGCTATAGCAAGACTCTTCGGCAACAGTAGCGACGGAGAGGAGATGTTCATCTTTATTTGTGTGAACAATGAAGTTGTCTTTTATATCTAAGTCAATTGGATCTTTGTTGAGCATGAAGCCTGCAAATTCGAGTAATCTCTTTTTAAACACCCCAGCTGTCTTTTTTACTGCCATCCCCGATACATAGGTTTGTCTCGAAGCATAGGCTCCAGTATCATAAGGGGTAACATCCGTATCTTGTTTGCTTATTACATGGATTTTATCAACACTAAGGCCAGTAGTTTCTGCTGCCATCATAGCAAAGACGGTATCAGCTCCTTGTCCAATTTCAGTTGCTCCTAGTTGAAGTTGTAACGATCCATCTTGGTTAAGGAGCATTCGACAGGCTGAAGTCTCTAAGCTAATAGGGTAGACTCCTGTTTTGTAACAGAATATAGCCATACCGACACCCTTACGTGTAGGGCCTGTCTGATTGGCATATATAGCCCGTTTCTTTGTATAGTCTAGGTGCTTTTCCCCTATGTCGATACATTCAGAGAGTCCAGTAGAGTGACATTGAATAGTCGTGAATGGATCGATGAACCCAAGTTTCATCATATTTTGTTTCCTAAATTCTATTGGATCAAACCCTGTGACTTTTACAATGTCATCAACATGTGCTTCAAGGGCGAATCCTATTTGTGGGATTCCATAGGCCCTCATAGCTCCTGCTGTAGGCAAGTTTGTATAGACTGTATATGCTTCCCCTTTAATGGCACCTACTGGGTACATCATTCGAAAGCCGTTAACTGCATTAGCAACTAAGGCATGAGCATGGGAAGCATAGGCTCCTTGGTTTGAGTAAGCGAGAATGCTTCGAGCTGCAAAAGATCCATCTTTACGGACATAGGAGGTAATGTGAAATTTCATTGCATGGCGTACTCTTGTACAAGCAAAGGTCTCCTCTCGAGTATATTCTAATCTTACTTGGCGTCCACCAACACGGGTTGTGAGATATGCATTTAAGGGTTCAGTGAGGGCATCTTGTCTATTACCAAATCCTCCACCAATATAAGGTTTTATAATCCTAATATCACCATAGCCAATTCCAAGGGCTTGGTGGCAGATTCTTCTTATGATGTGGGGTATTTGGGTTGCTGAGACTACGACGATTTTTTCATTTTCCATATAAGCAAAAGAGGAGGCTTTTTCTATATGACAGTGCTGTACGATTGGAGTGTCATAGTCACCTTCAATTTTAATAAGTCCTTCTTCTTTAATAGCTTCTTCAAAAGAGCCCATTTCATACGAGGATTTAACTACGATGTTATCTGGTTTCTCTTCATGAATTGCCATTGCTCCAGAGGCCATTGCTGCTTCAACAGAGAGGATGGGTTCATACTCTTCATAGGTAACTTTAATTTTACGAACTGCTTCGTGGGCAGCTAATTCATTTTCTGCAATTACTGCTGCAATATCATCACCATAAAATCGTACTCTTGTATTGAGGAGTTTTCTGTCGGCAATATCTTGGTGTTTTTTTTCAGTAGACCAAGGGTGTCCTGCTGTGGGGAATTGGATATCAGGGACATCAAAACAGGTGACAATATCTATAACTCCTGGAACAAGCCACGCTTCTTCTAAGTCAAAAGAGGTAACAAGGCCGTTTGCAATAGTACTGTGCATGACTTTTGCAAAGAGGGCATGAGGGCTTACTAAGTCTCCTGTATATTTTGCTTTTCCCGTGACTTTGTCTTTGGCGTCGACTCTGTTTAAGGGTTTTCCGATTATCTTCATTTCTTTTCTCCTTCTTATCGAGAAGCCAATTATATTCTTATATTCATCTTATTGCTTTATAAACGTTTTAGCTATTCGTTGTCTAGGCAATGGGATAAACACAATAGCCTTGTTATCAAGTCCATGTATTATAATACAACATTTAGAAACAATTGTAAGGAAAAAAATAAATATGTATTGATTCCAATAATTGATGTAATGGTGATGTTTAGTAAATGAAGACTTAGGGTAAGATAGTTATATAAGGATATTGATTAGCAGAGGTTCAGTATTATCTTTATAGGGGTAGAATATATCAACCCCCTTTTGATTGCTCATAAAAAATATAATCTTTTTGATTGATAATCTATTCAAAATTTACTATATCTTTATTAGGATTCTTTTGTTGTAATTCAGCGATATTCCAAGGTAGAGTATTGGTGTTAACAAGAGAATCCGTTTCTATACATACACCTTCTGATACATAAAACATGCGAAGGGCGTTGTTTTCTAGAGGTTAAATCATAAAAATGCTGTTACAGGAGGTTTTTTTCTTGTAACAGCATAAACGATTAACTAATTATTATTGTTCGATATACTCGATTGCTATTCCACTCATCGTATAGACTGAACTTACTAACGTAGCAGTTGTAGGCATCATAGGAAATCCCGAGGATTGAGAATAGGTATTTTCTGTATCAACAATAATATTTACGATATCATCTGTTGTTGGATAAATTGTTTTTGCATAGTTAAGAAAAGCTGCAAACCCAGCATTTCCTTGACTTGATACAAAATCAACTCTACCTAAAATTTTGTATTGTCCTTCACTTGGAAAGGACACAGAAGCAGTAAATGGATGCACGCGAGTAAACTCTGTGGTTGAGCATCCTACGAAAAGGGTTCCTAAGAGTGTCACTAATAGAAACATCATCAATAACTTTTTCATAATTAAAAACTCCTTATGGGATGCATATTATAATGCAAACCTTTATAAAGCAAGCCTTTTGTTATAAATATATTTTGATAGATCTTCTCATAATGCCACTTATGAAAAGATTTCTCATTTTTTTATCTGCATCATTGGTTGATGAGGTAGGTAAAAATCAGCGTTCAATGGTCAAAAGAGCCCCCATATATCGTTCTCTGCGATAGATGAAGTTGTTAATAATCGATTGTCCGTCGTAGTAGGTGAATGCAAATTTGTACTGCTGCCCTTTGCGACCAGGTGGTAAAATATACCCTGCTTGAAATGAGTAATTGGGAACATATCCAGTAATCTGCCATGCGCTTATTTGTCCGGCTGCAAATAGCTGCCCCGCATTATGTTTTTGCGAAATGTCATACCTAAATTCTGCCCCTCCTTGGAACCAAATATAGGCATGATCAGAAGATTTGTTATTTCGATTACCGAGCAAGTCAAAACCATGGATAAAGATACTTATATCTCCATAAAGGAGAATTGAAAGGGGATAATTATCTTTAAAGAGCTTCATTGGTTCAAATGCAGCTGAAAATAAGTAATCATCTCTCACAAAGATTGAGATGTTTGCATTTACGGAAGGGTCATAATCAAAGTATTCCCCTCCATCACCATCTCGGTCAAGTTCATCTCCCACATGGGTGCAGATATGATGGCGTGAGATACGAAATGCTAGCCAGTTAAGGGGCCTGATGCCAAGTGAAAAATAGTAAATTCCGTCCAATGCGAGAAGATCGTTCTGTTTAGAGTTCATATAGACAGGTAAAGCCATTCCCCAATCCATCTCTAGTCCAAGATCTGGATTTGATAAAGGAGAAAATCTTAAGAACGAGAAGCGGGCACCTAATACTATATCGAATCGTCCTCCCTGACCTTCTTGAGTAGGGTTAACTTCATTAATTAGTAATGATTTATAAGATATCTCAGAGCGAACTGCAAGTGGGTCGGCAAGATAAGAGGGGTAGAGAAAGTCACTCGGTAATCCTGTAAAGGTGATAGAAGAAGAGCCTATTTGCAACGGTTGATCTGAAGGATGTCCCTCTTTAGAGAAGAGTGGAGTCAATATACAAACAAAGAGTGTGAATATGCTAATAGTTTTAATAATACGTGTAGTAGGATTCTTCATTATTCTGTCTCCTGTATTGCTTTCCAGACATCACTTGTGGGACCTGAATCACTCAATCCCCCTAGTACCCAAAGTTCAGGCTCTTGTAAATTTTTTTTCCATACAACAGAAGCATAACTATAGCGAGCACCAAACCCACTCCCTGCTGAATCAACTTTCCAAGAATCAGTAATAGGATTGTATTGATGTGTTGCATAGGTCGCATCACTCATAGAGAAGCGATAACTAGAATTAGCTTTCCCAGCGAGTAGATAAAGTGTCCCTTCAAGCATTTCTATCGAGAATTCAGACCTCATTCCACTATAGTTTTCTGGTTTTCCTTTGGCTTCCCATTTTGGAGTTCTTGTAGGGTTAAATTGCCATAAGTTTTCCCAATTTGTTACACTAGGGTCACTAGAGCCATAAGCTGCTGGAGGAGCCCCGGCATAGCTTCCTCCTAGTAGATAGATGTTGTTATTTGATTTATCGACTGTAAGGGCGAAGGCAACTCTCCCTCCTGGCATAGTTGCATCAGTTACTTCACTCCAAGTGCTTCCGTCACTAGATTCCCATACATCATCGAGATAGTTAACCCCATTATAAAGTCCTCCCATAAGGTAGATTTTCCCACCAGATTCTACTACTGAGTGGTTCATTCTAGCACTCCATGGAGCAGAAGGAAGGACAGGAGTCCAATTCTCTCCATCAGTAGAGCTCCACACATCGTTACAGTATGAGCGCATGCCGCTTGATTCATTCACCTGGAAGCCACCGATAATATAGATAGCGTTATTAAATACTACTGCTGCGTGCCCTCTTCGACCATGCCAAGGAGCATTATCTGTTACTAAAGACCATGTTATACCATCTGGACTTTTCCACACGTCTTCCATATAGGAGTCATTATTTCCACGATTTCCAGGACTGTATCCGCCTAATACCCATAGATTATCATCAAATGCTACCACAGCATGATCATAGCGATTGCTCCATGGGGCATCCCCTTTCACAAGAGACCAACTTAAATCTCCATCATATGCTGGTAGTTCAAATTGACTGTAGGATTGAAAGAGAGGTCCATCACATCCAGTACTTAAAAGGAAAAAGGACGCAACTAAGATAATTGCTCCTAGTTTCTTGGTCTTTTTAAGACACATTTGTATATCCATGTATATTATCCTTCTTAATTATCAAATTTTTTACCACTAGAGCATGAATATATGAGATAGGGGTATAAAGATATCTATAAAGTATAAAAAATTTATATTGTAAAAGAAATTCTTATTAATCCTAGAGTAGTAGTAGGGCTGTTGTCAACATAGAACATTATCAATAATACAGCC
>SABI01000412.1 GCA_009929055.1 Spirochaetia bacterium
AAAAAGTATGGTGGAAAGGGAGAGAGGGAAATAGGCGAGCTTATAGCGTATGAAACGGTTGAGGAAGAATACATTAAAAATAAAGATGGATCATATGCATTTGGACTGGAGATTAATCCCGTAAATCTCTTTCTAATGGACGAATACCAGAAAAGGGGATATACAGATAGGATTTTTGCAGCGATAGTGAAAGCCTTAGGACAAGATATTCAGTTGTTGGTTGTAAAAACAGAAGAGCAGTTGTCTTTTGAAGAAAGAATATTAGAGGAAGATTTAAGGCTGGAAAGAATTAAAGATAGGACAGGAAGAGAACCAGTTTTGAGGGAACAGGGGGAGATAATTACAGAAATAGTCGAGGAAAGAAGAAGCGTTTTGGAAGAGGTATCTTCAAGCGGGAAGATAAAAACCGATAGGTTCCATCTGATTTTTTTAGGCGCAAATGAAAGTAATTTAAGAAAAATACGTGATTACGCCAGGGATAGGTTTTCTGAAAAAAAGATAAAAACGAAGGATATTAAAGGGGATAGCTTAAATGGACTTGCAAATATGTATGGGGAGCTTCTCGAGATTGAATTCAAAGGAGCAGGGATGGGTGTTGGAGAGAAGACATATTCATTTAGAGAGATAGTGGGGTTTCCGGAAGAGGTCGAAGAGGGATGGGCATATAGTGTATTTTCAATTCCAGGAACCAGTGCATATATGAGAATTACTCAGGTTAGTAAAGAAGAAGCTAGAAAAAATATAGACCGGAGCATTCTTGAAGTCAGAGAGAAAACATATTCGGGAAGGGCGAGTGAACAGACTGCTTCTGAGATACATGAAGAGGGGCTTAGACAACTGTTATATGAAATAGAGGATGGGAAAGAGTGCATAGCAGACGTTGATATCATAGTATGCACACAGTCAATAAACATGGATAAAAGTGCAAAAAAAGAGACGGCAAGAAGGATAAGCCAAGCCGGGTTTAAGTCGGAAGAAATGTCTTTTAGACAGGAGGAGGGATACACGAGAACCCTTATGAGAAAGACTGTACCCCTGGACTCAGGGAACAATCTCCCCGGGTCACAGATAGGAGCTTCTTATCCTTTTATTTCCGATGAATTGATAGATAACGGGGGAATACTAATTGGAGAAAACAGTAAGCCGGTTTTCCTCAATATCTTTAAACGGGATTCAGAGAGAATTAATTCTAATATGGTAATTTTCGGAAGGTCTGGAAGTGGCAAGTCCTATGCGGCTAAGACAATACTGACAGGGTTGTTTAGTGAAGGAGTGAAGATTTGTATTCTTGACCCTGAAGGGGAATATGGAAAGATGGTGGAAAGATTGGGTGGCAAGGTACTGAAAGCTTCTTCAGGAAGGGAGGCCAGGATAAACCCATTTGAAATATTGTCTGGACTTCAAGAGGAGGAAGAAAATTTTGGAGCATATTATTCTCACTTGCAGTTTTTGGAGGAATTTTTTAGACATATTTTTGCGGGGGCTCCCTCTGAACAACTTGACAGGTTAGGTCGAATTACTGGAGAAATGTATAAAAGCAAGGGAATAACTGATGCCACTGAACTATCGATATTGTCCCATAAAGATTATCCAACTTTTGAGGATCTATCAGTGTTTGTGGGAGAGAAAATAAAAAAGAGTACGGACAGCATGGAAAGGGGAAGGTTGAGTGATATCTATAACCTTTTATCTAAAGTAAGAACGGGAGGGAGTTTATATGGACTATGGAACGGATACACTACTTTTGACCCATCGGATAACTTGTTGTCATATGACTTTCAAAGTCTTATAGCAGGCAAAAATCCTACAGTATGTAATGCTCAGATGTTGCTTATACTTAAGACCCTAGAAAACGAAATATTAAATAATAATGGGGGAAGAGGAGAAAGAAGAAAAATATGTTTAGTAATTGATGAGGC
>SABI01000413.1 GCA_009929055.1 Spirochaetia bacterium
AGGTTATATTGAAGCTATTAGATACGGTTACTGTAAAGAGGGTTACATAGCTGATCTTACTTCTGCTTACCCTGATATAATTTCACAGCTGTATGATTTAAGAGACGCTAAACTTACTACTGGAACAGGAGCGCCTCCTCATATACCATTTTCTTACTGCTTTGTAAGAGGCACTGTTCATATTCCAGATAGAGTGCAGTTTCACCCTATCACAATAAAACACCCTATCAACAAAGATACAAACATAAGAGCTGTAGGAGATTATATAGCTTCTTATAGCATAGAAGATAGAGATTTTCTTTTAGATCTAGGAGCTTCTTTTGAAGCTGAGACTTGGTATAACATTGAAACTACTGGTAAACTATCTCCTATCGCTACTACTTGTAAAGAAGTATTTGATTTAAGAATGTTTTTAAAAATTGCTAAAAACCCTGTGGAATACACTGTAAAGCGTATTATAGCGTCGTATTACGGTATAGAGTTTGAAGCTGTAGATACTTACGAAATGTTTGATAATATAGTTTACAGAGCAGGCTATAGAGGAGGAGAGTTTTTAAACCCTTTATACAGTTCTATTATAACTGATAGAGTAAGACTTAAACTTTCCAAAAGTGCTAATCATATAGAGAAGAATGGAGGAAAAGTAATTCTTTTAATGACCGATAGCATTATTTGGAATGGAAGCTTTGACTTATTGCCAAAAGAAGAATGGAGAGAAACAAAAACTCTAGGTTATTTTGAGAAGCCTGAAAAGATACATGATATAGTCTGTTTAGGGAGTGGTAGATATGAATATAGCAACTCAAAAGGTAAATTTACAGCTAAAAAACGTGGTCTTAATGTAAGCGAGCTTCATGATCCTTCAGGAGCTATTGTAAATGATTTTAATTGGCTCAAGCTTTTAAAAGTTATGAGAGAAACAGGATCAACTAATTTAAAGGTAAAAGTTAGAACTTTAGTGAGCGTAGGTTTATTACTAAATAATCATTCTTTTAAAGTCAACGATCTAGGTAGAATTATAGAAGAAGTAAGAGAAGTAGAGGCTGTAGTAGGTAGAAATAAAAGAGAATATAACGAAGCTGAACTAACTCCTGAAAAACTATCTACAGAGCTGATAGATACTAAATGTATTTATTTGGGTTTTGGAATGGAAGGAACTCCTACATTGAACGATCAGACGCTTCCAGAACTACGTAGTTTACTTATGAAGAAAAGTGTTAAGTCTATGAAAAGTAAGATTAGATCGTGGAATAGCACTTCGGTAAATAATTATAGAGAAAAGAATAAAAATGCACTACAACTCAAATATAAGCGTCAATATGCTAAATTAAAGTCTATAGGTTGTAGTTTGGAAGACTGTAAACGTATGCGATATTGGAGCGAAGAAACGTTAAGAAAGGAACTAGGAGAAAAATGGAAATAAGCTATAGAGAAATAGTATTGATTATTGCAGAATTAAAAACTAGATATACTCAAGAAGCTGACGGTAATTATTCTGTGTATTATAAACAAAACTACTTACCAGTTTTACAAAAAATTATAGATAAGTTTGAAGAAGAAAAGAATAATTTAGAGGAGAAGGCTAAATATGACAGGAAATAAACCTATATTGATTATAGAAGAAGTGGAAAAGAAGAATAAGCTTATAAATGATCTGGTAGAATTGATTATGTTTGACATAATGGAAAGAGTTTATCAAGACAGTCTAAAAACCTTTGAAGACCATGAGGGAGAAGAACTTTACGTATTAGACGTAGTTCTAAGATCAGGTTTAGAAATAGGTTTTAATAGAATAGAAGAGTTAAGAAAACTGTCTTTACCTGAGTTAGAAGCTGAACTAGAAAATACTAAGAAATTATTACTAGAGGAGAAGAAATGAGTAATATAGACGGAATTACTTTAGGTTATATAAGAT
>SABI01000414.1 GCA_009929055.1 Spirochaetia bacterium
CTTGGAAAAGATGAAGACGGTACTGAACACAGCAAGCTACTGAAGGGTTCTGATGAATCTGATTATGTTTACCTTGATAAGGGTGATATGATTATGCCCATT
This sequence comes from Spirochaetia bacterium, assembly GCA_009929055.1. Taxonomy (GTDB): domain Bacteria; phylum Spirochaetota; class Spirochaetia; order Sphaerochaetales; family Sphaerochaetaceae; genus SABI01. The sequence continues at coordinate 103 of SABI01000414.1, forward strand.
AATTTGGCAACAGGTGATGCTGTTTCCACTTTGTGCATTACTTCAGAAACCAACCTTTCCAAGTGTGGCTCTGTTCCTCTTCAAAAAGGTGAACTCTCCAGACTACTTGCTCAATACATCAAGGACTTGGAATTTTAGGGGGTATTAGATGAATTGGTTTAAGAAGCCTAAGAATTACCATATAAATGAGGAGGGTGTAATAATCCCGTTTCACAACATTACCAGTTTGAAAGTAGGTTCCCGTACTTTCATCTATCATGGTAGTACGTGTTGTGAATCAACCAGCCTTAACATCGAAAAAGATTATATGAAGTGGCTTAAGAAGCAGAGTTAATATGGAAAAAGCAGCAAAGAAAGCAGCGATTAGAAAACTTTATATAAAGCAAAAGAACATTAAGGCCAACAAGCCAAATGTGGTTAAGAAGGCAACACGTAAGCTGCTTCTTTCTATACCACGTAATGAGGCATACCATGCTTCAGCCTTAAGTGCTGTTAAATCTATTCGAAGGTCTAACCTTATAGATATTGCTATTACTGAAGACCCATATGGTATATGGGCTTTATCGGGAATACCTATCGATTTAGAAGGGGCTTTATCTACCAGCAACAGAATAAAGATAACCCTTCCTGAATTTACTGAAGAGCAGTACCAGCAGCTGGAGCAAATGATGCAGGCCAGCTATGATGCTCAGATTAAAAAGAGTCTAATGAACGAGGATAAACAAATCCATGTTGATTTTCCATCATTAGATGTTACCACTGCCACCCATCTTCTATTGTGGAAGGACATTGTAGGGAATAGCCCTCCTTACGATGTTTTTAAAGAGGCTTTACCTGTATGGCCAGTCATTAAGAAGAAGTGTAAACTTCCTACTAATGATTACTTTGTGACCTATGGAACGTTACCATTGGCTCTGGAGGGTGCTTTGGAAAAGTACAGTGATAGACGTATTTCTCCAAGTTCTCTGGATGAGTTGATAAATGTGTGCCAGTACTCCAGATGTACACGGGTAATTATACCTACCGATAACCCAGCCATTACTGCCATGATAGGGACAGGAATCCTACCTCTTCCTGTTCTCACTGGGTCTTCAAGGTATATCCCGAGGGCAACCGGTCTTCACGTCTTAAACGTCGAAGCTAACGCGAAACCCGAAGATGTAGAACTCTTCCTGGAGAAATTAAAGTTGTAACCTGCCCACACCCAAAGGGGGCTGTCTATTGCAGACAGCCCCCTTTTTCTATTTAAGGAGTCCTTCATGCCCACTAATAGCCAAAATTACGATGAGAGAATACATCAATTAGTATTTGAAATAATTAATCTACGTAAAAGTCTAGGTATAGAAGCAGATAAAAGGAGTTATGAGAAAACAACCAGACTCTCCTCAGGGGGAGAGACCTTTGCAACTTACGTCATAACCTCTAGTGAAATGAGACTTCATACAAAGGAATCTAGTGCCAGTTTGGTTTTTGAAACCTACGAAGGCGCCCCGTTTCAAGTGTGGCGAGTTGAAATTTGGAGACACAATTCATATGCAATGCACCGAAACACTGAATCACATCAATCTCTAGCTGAGCAGACAGTTCAGCATTTAGAGGAAATCAAAGATGAGCTTCTTGCGGAAAAAGAACGTGTCACTCCTACCCAAAGCAAAGCCCCAGATGTTAAGTTAGCACAAGATGTTATTGATACCCCTAAGCGGCGTAAGGGTCGAACTAAAAAATTAGAAACTCCGTTCATGAAAGAGCTTAAGGAGAGAGAAAAGGCGAGATTGGCGGCAGAGAGGGAGGCGGAGAGGGCGGGGAAGAAGG
>SABI01000415.1 GCA_009929055.1 Spirochaetia bacterium
CCTTTGAACTTACTGGGTCCAAGGACTCTCCCTTTACTACTGAGGGAAATTTTTTCTCTATGTTCTTTTGAAAGGGTTTTTCCTAAATGACTTCTATGTGAAGACTGTCTCTTATGTTCTTTAACTTCAGGGGAGAGATTTAATATTCTCCCTTTCATAGGAGAGACTTTTTGTCTTCTTTCTTCACTCCAAACTCGATTTTTAGAAGCTTTTCCAATCTTTTCTCTTGTTTCCAATGAAAATACTTTTCCAAAGTTAGGTTGGAGCTCTCTTGATAAACCCTTGTTCCAGGGTTTGTACTTCCCTTCTCTTGAGAGGGTGGAGATTATGTCTCCACCGTCTCCACCAGAAGTCATATTATAACCTATCTCAACATCTTGAGACCCTAAAAACTTAATCCAATACTTCTCTTTCTCATTAAGTTCACAAATTGTTTCAGCACTATCTATTATTTCCCAAGTAAAATTTTCAAAGCCATATTTCAATAATGCATTCTGAAATATCCCTCTCTTTTTACATTGTCTAGTATACTCAAGATGACTTTTCCTCCTCTCTTCAAGAGTACCTTTAGTTTTACCTATATAGATTTTCTTACTTAAAAGATTTGTGACTTTATAGATAATCATATTCTTACTTTTTGAAAGAGTTCACCATTTGAAGAAACTCTTCCTTTGCTGTATCTTCTTTGTCAAGGAAAACTCCAGAGAGTTTACTGGTAATCATTGAAGTATCATAATCCTTTACACCACGTGCCTGTACACAAAGATGAGAAGCTTTAATGTAAACAGCAACTCCCTTATTGTTCTGTAAGATTTTTTCTAGTTCTTCATGAATTTTTGTAGTCATCTCTTCTTGTAAGGATGGTCTAGAAGCTACCCATTGACAAATACGATTTAACTTACTTAAACCAATAATTGTATCTCCAGCTATATAACCTATATAGACATAACCTATAATAGGCATAAAATGATGGCTACACCCACTGATAATCTTTATACCACCTTCAAAAACAATCCCACTATAATTACCACTGTTAGGAAAGGTAGTAATCTTGGGGCAAGGTTGGTATGTACCAGAAAAGAGTTCCTTCATATACATCTTAGTAACTCTTCTAGGAGTCTCCTTCATGTTAGGGTCATTATGAACATCATAACCTAAGGCATAGAGAAATTCTCTAAAATGATATTCTGCTGAATCTCTTCTCTTTTCTATCTCTTCATCTGTTAGCTTTCCTAAGAAGCTCTGTCCTGATAAAATATTCTTTTCCATATTAAACACTTACTTTCATATCATATAATGTAATCTGTAAACGATCACTAAATCTAACTCCCTTCTCCATGGCAAGTTCAGCTACCATAACTCGATTCTCCTCGAGTTCTTCTCTCCCCCAACCTTTTGGCATAAGAATAACCTGGTCTCTTTTTATGAGTTTAGGCTGCAAATAGTAGAGATCAATCTCTTCCCAATCACTAGCCTTCCCTACAACAAACTTAAACCAGGAGTTATCTAAAGAACTCATCTTCTTTATAACCCTTGGTTTATAACGTTTGAACTGGTCTACTTGTGAATTTTTAAGTTTTGGAGAATTATTCCAACAAGAAACATATTCAAGTAATTCTTTTGATGGTTCAATTGTACATTCATTCTCTACTTGAATAAAAGGGACAAAGTTGAATCTCTTTTCAAACATCTGAAGAAGTAAAAGAACTCTTTCTTCTTGAAGAAGAGGGGCACCCCCTGTAATAATAAAGTGTTCACCCTGTCTGAATCTCTCAACAGTTCCAGAAGACTCAAGAAGATCAAGAACTTCATCTAAATGAAAGGCATGACTTCTTCTCCAAATTAAAGCTGAGTCACAAAACTTACAATTAATATGACAACCACTTACTCTAAGAAAGGTGGCTGGTGTACCAA
>SABI01000416.1 GCA_009929055.1 Spirochaetia bacterium
GTTACTAACATGTTGTGTTTTTTGCATCCACTAAAGACCTCTTTCAAGGTCTCTTTTTCCATTAAATAACCAACATTCTTGTATGTTGTGAATATTTTAATGGCCCTTACCCCTATCTCTTTTAATTCTATGAGCTCTTTATCAATATCGGTAGGGAGGCGATATATTCCTTGATGAAGGGAGAAATCAATATGCATTCCTTCTCTCATAGCCTCTATTCTTGAAGAAGAGCTCATCAAGAGAGTCTTTCCTTTTTCATGATCTGCAAAATCGATAACAGTTGTGACTCCCCCAAATGCGGCAAGTTTAGAACCTTCACTAAAGCTATCTGCAGTAACAGTTCCTCTAGAGACAAGGTGGTAATGGGTATGAGCATCAATTATTCCAGGAAGAACACATAGGCCATCAGCTTCAACAACTTCAACATCACTTGAGAAATTCTTCTCATCAATATATTCGCTGATCTCTACTATTTTCCCATCTCTAACGAGCATATCCCCTTTATAGGAGAGTCTATCTGTAAATATCATTCCGTTTTTTATTAATAGAGAACTCATACTTTACCCCTTTTTTTCCCTTTTGCTTCTTCTTTTAACGATTTTTTTAAGGCATCTGCTGCTAAGCGTCCCGTCATAATTGAAACAGGAGCCCCTGTTGGACTAAAAGTCCACTGTCCACATCGGTAAATTCCATCAACTTTTGTCTTAATTGATTTACTAATATTAAAGAAACTTGTCTCACTAGGAGCTTTTTCATTTCTGTAGCCCCAACCTGTAATGGAACCTCCACTATTGTGTGTCTTGTTTTGATACTCTTTTGGGGTAATACTCGACACATACGATATCTTACCCTTATCTTTAAGCTGTGGAATAAGGGTTGAAACACTATGTAGCATTCCACTAATCACCTCTTGCTTCATCTTTTCATACTCATCAGCACTACAGGTTAACCAGTCATAATTTTCAGTTGTAGCAAACATAGGAGCACTAATAATAATACCAGTTTTATTTTTAGGGGCAAGAGAAGGATCTCTTACTGCAGGAATAGAGATTTCCATGTTAGTGAGATTACCAAACTCCTTTAAGGAAGCTTTTCTTGATTCTGCTAGGGTGTGAGTAATATCATTAATATGAAATAAGTGGCCAATATTGTGTGGAGCTACTTTACTTACAGGTTCATCAACAATTACAAATATACTAAAGACTGACTCTCCTGGAACATAGTCTCCCTTTTTTATCCCAGTTATATCAGTAAACTGACTAGGGTCCGATGCAATGACTACCCTTTTCGCCTTTATAATACTTTTATCCTCAAGGATAAGTTTAAAAGGGCCACTACCTGTAATACGCTCTACCTTCGTATTGGTATAGATCTCACCCTTAAACTTTCTAATGACCCTCTCAAGGGCTAAGGGGATTGTTTTCATTCCCCCTTTTGGATACATATAATCGAAGAAGAGCCTATGGTACGAGAGGACAAAATAGGAAGGAGATTTTTCGAAGAAGGCTTTTGTTAAGATGTAGAGCAAGTGAGGATCACTTATATACTGACTAAAAAATTCTTCAATAGGAATTCTTTCAGGACTAGAAGAATCACTAAGAAGTTTCAGAAGCTTTAAGTTTTTAGTAATAAACACGATATTTTTTATTAATTTATCAATTCCTCTTGCAAACAATGGACTATCTGAGCCATAGAGGCTTGCAGTATCTTTAATAGATTTCTGCATTAACTCTTTGACTTTTTCTAACTCATCTTTTTGATGAGGAAAAGTGGTTGCAAGGCCATCAAGATAGGCCATACTTTCGTCCAAGTTTGAAATGGGGTAAAGGGTATTGATAATATTTTGCCCTACAATATTAGGGAGAAACGTAACCTCTTTCCCTATTCCTAAATCTTCTAGTAAGGGTTTAAC
>SABI01000417.1 GCA_009929055.1 Spirochaetia bacterium
TTGTAAAGGTTACATAGAACATTCTCTCATCTCTAGACTGGAGATCAGTCAAAAGATTCTTTATATCATTACCATAAACATTAAGGTCTGATGGAATAATATCCATATCATAACCAGCTCTTACGGCTTTTTTCTGCTCTTCAATCATCATTTTCTGAAGATCAGTATTCTTTCTTTTTACCATTTTGATAGCACCTACCTGGTCTATAGCATGAATATGAAAACTTACATACATATTATCTTCAATAGAAAGAATTTCTGATAAGAACCTATCTGAAAGTTCACTTGCTAGAATCTGAAAATGGCTCAATGCACATATATAGTTCCCCATCTGCATATATTTAGGACTTGTGAACTTGAATGTACTAGGCATTATAAGTTTTCTTGTGTCCCTATCTTCAAGTCCTTGTCCGTCATAAGCAAACATTTTATCAGGATTTAGCATATCGTGAAGTAGCTTTAGCCTTTCAATACCTATTAGTGTTTCAGCTCTTACCTCCATGCTTTTAAGATTTGATAAAACATCCATCTCTATTCTTTCAAGTACAGGTTTTGCTTGTTCATAGGTGTCTGCCCTTGTACTTACAACAACATACTTTGACTTTTTAAGACCATTATTCCCTTTAGAAAGCTGATCCTTAAGCATTTCCCTAAACTCTTCTCTTATCTCATCAAAATCATCTCCCTTATCTGGTATAGTAATTGCATTTTCCATTTCCTTGATCCTTCCTACCTGATTAACGAAGCTTAACTGAAGCTCTGTTGTAGAATCAAAGGAATTTAAAAAGCCTGCAAATTGATTAAAGATAAGGTCTCTATCTTCCTCAAGTGCAAGTTGATAATTTATATCCTCATATTTTATAAGTTTATTGTACTTTCCCTCACCTACATAGCAGATTCCATTTCTATACATCTTCTTATAGGGAATGGTATCTTCAATGGTGTATCTTTTCTTTTCTTTCTTAAATAAATCAAGGAATGAAGAGCCTTTCTTATGATTAGACTTAAGATTATTTGTTTCTTTAGCTACCTTTTTTAACTCTTTTTCCTTTTTTTGTAGTTTTTCTTCCTGTCTTTTTCTTTTTTCTAGATTTCTTTGCTGAACCTGATTTTTTGCCATTTATGTCTTGCTCCTCCTTCCTCATTTCTATAAAGTTGTCCTTACTCACCCTAACTTTAGGCTGGTGTTTTTCATGAAGATATACATATTTAAGGTACTTCTCACATGGAAGACCATCTTTTTCATAAAAGACCACAAAGAAAATAGGGATAGTAATTATAATCATTAAAAAGACAGCTAGGTCATTGCCAAGAGCACTTCTTGTCTTTAGGTATGTTGGAATACCAATAAAACCTGCTACTGCAAATCCAATAAGCTGCCTTTTAGTAAGATTAAATGCTACTTTAGTTTTAACATTACTTAAATCTTTGGGTATCTGAACGTAAGCCAATCTCTATCACCTCTCTATTCCATTAGCTTTTCTATTATTCCTCCAAGGTCTACTTCAATTTCCTCACTGCCATCTATACTTTCTGCTAGTTCTTCTAATCTACTTTTTAATATTGTTTTACTTTCACTTACTCCTTTTCTATTTTTCTTAATCCTGTCAAGTTCTTCAAGATGACAATAGATAGTAGCAATTTCATCTTCAATATCATAAATTCTCTCATCAAAGTCTTCATAATTATCAGTTCTCATTTTTGTAACACTATTATGAGCTTTTGCAATCTCCTTCATAGACCTATTTAAGCTCCATGCTTTTTCATCAAGATTTTTTAAAAAATCCTCTGTATAGTAGACTCTTTTTGTAAGTTCGTCTATCTTCCTTCTCTTTTTAATTTCAGAAGCTATAAGACCTACTCCTGTAAGTGCTAGACCTACTATTACTTTCTTATTTTTAAGTTTCAATT